>NZ_JBEYFC010000102.1:0-22737 GCF_040634175.1 Streptomyces sp. NPDC007162 | reverse complement strand
CGCCGTGTCCGCGCCGCCGGCCACGGCCGACTCCGTCTGTCCGAGGGCGATCTTGTTGGCGGCGGCGACGATCGCCTGCAGCCCGACGGCCGGGGGTGCCCCCAGCGGTCACCTCATCGCGGAGGCCAGGGCAACCACCACGAACAACAGCACAAGCACACCGGCCATGATCCGGTTCCGGGTCTTCGGGTCCACGCGACGAGCCTAACCGGCCGCGCCCAGCGCCCAGCGGGCGACCACCTCGTACCGAGGCTGTTCCCCCGGCACCCCCGACGTCGGCAGGTTGCTGCGCACCAGCGCCAGCTCCTCCACCGTCCAGGTCCGGCTCGCGAACTCCGCGAGCAGCGCGACGTACGGCCGTACGTCCACCGCCTCCCGGCTCCTGGCCACCGTCAGGTGGGCCTGGTAACGGCGGTGCGCCCCCATCGGCACGCCCGCCTTGCGCGCCGCCGCCTCCGCGCGGTCGGCCAGCAGGCGCAGGGCGGCCAGATCGCCGTCCGCACCCGCCCACAGGGCCCTGCCGTGCCCGAACTGCCCGCCGCCCGCGACGGCCAGCGCGAAGGGCGCGGTGCGGTGCGCCGCCCGGGCCAGCCGCTCCGACAGGTCCGGTACGACGCCGTCCTCGACCTCTCCGTAGAACGCGAGCGTGTAGTGCCAGCCGGGCCGCCCGGTCCAGCGCAGCCCGTCCGCATCCGGCATCCGGCGCAGCCGGTCGACGGCACCGGCGAGTTCACCGACCACGTCGGCGGGCGGCAACACAGCGGCGAAGAGTCTCATGCCGCCCACCCTGCCATCCGGGGGGCGTCGGCCGGGCTGGAGGGCCGGGGACGGTGGCGGGGCCGCCGGGGCCCGGCCGGCCGGGAAGAGGCGTGGCCCGGAGGGGGTCGGGTGGGGGGCCTCCGGGCCGGAGGTCAGGCCGCTGGGGCCAGCTGTTCCTGGGGTTCTCTGGGGACGAAGCGGACCCGGGGGTGGCCGCCGTGCCAGCCGACCGAGAGCCGCAGGTTGCCGACGCGGGCCAGGACGAGGCCGATGACGATTGCCGCGGCGCCGGCGATCGCGCCGCCGACGGCCAGGCCCGCGCGGACGCCGTACGCGTCCGTGATCCAGCCGGCGATGGGGGCGCCGATGGGCGAGCCGCCCATGAACACCATCATGTAGAGGGCCATCACCCGGCCGCGCATGGCCGGGTCGGTGCCCATCTGGACGGTGGTGTTGGCGGTGACGTTGACCGTCATCCCGAACATGCCGATCGGCACCATGATCAGGGCGAACAGCCACAGGGACGGTGCCGTGGCGGCCACCACCTCCAGGGTCCCGAAGGCGACCGCGGCCGCGATCATCACGCGCATCCTGGCCGTGCCGCGCCTGGCCGCGAGCAGGGCGCCGACCAGGGAGCCGACCGCCATCAGCGTGTTGAAGAGGCTGTACGAGCCGGCGCCCGCGTGGAAGACGTCGTCGGCGAAGGCGGACAGGTAGACCGGGAAGTTGAAGCCGAAGGTGCCGACGAACCCGATGAGGGCGATGGTCCAGATGAGGTCGGGGCGTCCGGCGACGTAGTGCAGACCTTCCCGGAGCTGGCCCTTGCCTCTCGGCGCGCGCGTCACGACGTGCAGTTCACGCGCGCGCATCAGCACCAGCCCGACGATCGGGGCGACGAAGGACAGGCCGTTGAAGAGGAACGCCCAGCCGGTGCCCACGCCGGTGATCATCAGACCGGCGACGGCGGGGCCGACGAGGCGGGCCGACTGGAAGTTCGCGGAGTTCAGGCTGACCGCGTTCTGCAACTGGGCCGGGCCGACCATCTCGGAGACGAAGGACTGGCGGGCCGGGTTGTCGACGACCGTGGCGAGGCCGACGAAGAAGGCGGCGAGGTAGACGTGCCAGACCTGGACGTGACCGGAGAGGGTCAGCAGCGCGAGCGCGATGCCGGTGAGCCCCATCGCGGTCTGGGTGACGAGGAGGGCGCGCCGCTTGTTCAGCCGGTCGACCAGGACTCCGCCGTAGAGGCCGAAGAGCAGCATCGGCAGGAACTGCAGGGCGGTGGTGACACCGACGGCCGTCGCCGAGCCGGTGAGGCTGAGGACCAGCCAGTCCTGGGCGATGCGCTGCATCCAGGTGCCGATGTTCGAGACGACCTGGCCCGCGAAGAACAGGCGGTAGTTCCTGACCTTCAGCGAGCTGAACATCGACGACTTGCGGGATGCGGGGGTAGTAGGGGCGGTCGGTGCGGGGGCGGAAGGTGCTCCGGATCCCGTACTCAAAGTGGGTTCGCCTCCTCGTAGAGCGTCTTACAGATGTGCGAGCTTCTCCAGTACGGGGGCGGCTGCGCGCAGTTTCGCCCACTCGTCCTCGTCGAGACCGTCGACCAGGCCGGCCAGGAACGCGTTGCGCTTGCGGCGGCTCTCCTCGAGCATCGCCTCGGCCTGCTCCGTTCTGGTGACGACCTTCTGGCGCCGGTCCTCGGGGTGCGGCTCCAGCCGGACCAGTCCCTTGGCCTCCAGCAGCGCCACGATGCGGGTCATCGAGGGCGGCTGGACGTGCTCCTTGCGGGCGAGTTCACCGGGGGTGGCCTGGCCGCAGCGGGAAAGGGTGCCCAGCACCGACATCTCGGTGGGGCTCAGTGACTCGTCGACCCGCTGGTGCTTGAGCCGTCGCGAGAGTCGCATCACGGCGGAGCGGAGGTCGTTCACGGCGGCTGCGTCGTCGCCATGGGTAAGGTCCGGCATGTTCTTTAGAGTAACTCATTACCCTAACTAAGGACCACTCGGGACACGCCAGAATGCCCGTGACCTCGGCCACTGAACCGCGACCTCACCCGTACGAGTGAGACAAGTCCGGAAAGTGACACGCCGGACGCGTGGATGTGGCGCCCTCATACCCATGGGGACCAGTGTGCTCAGCCTGCGGATAGACAAAGAGCTGCTCGACCGGCTCCGGCACCACGCGGCCAGAAGAGGAATGAGCGTCCAGGACTACGTGGTCCGGACGCTCATTCGCGACGACTTCGACGAGCGGTTCTCGGCCGCCGTCGAGGAGACGGAGAAGTTCTACGGGGTCACCTGAGGAATCAGGTCAGCCCCCAGCGGATCAGGTCAGGCCCAGGGCCGGCATCAGGTAGTAGAAGGCGAAGACCGCCGAGACGACGTACATCGCGACCGGGATCTCCTTGGCCCTGCCGACGGCGAGGCGCATGAGCACGAAGGTGATGAAGCCCATGCCGATGCCGTTCGTGATCGAGTAGGTGAACGGCATCATCACCATGGTCACGAAGGCCGGGATCGCGAGGGTGTAGTCCGCCCAGTCGATCTCCTTGATCGAACCGGCCAGGATCAGGAAGCCGACCGCGAGCAGCGCCGGGGTGGCGGCCTGGGACGGGACCATCGTGGCGACGGGCGTCAGGAACAGCGCCACGACGAAGAGGCCGCCGGTGACGACGTTGGCGAAGCCGGTGCGGGCGCCCTCGCCGACGCCGGCCGTCGACTCGACGAAGCAGGTGGTGGCCGAGGAGGAGCTGGCACCGCCGGCGGCGACCGCGACACCGTCGATGAAGAGGACCTTGTTGATGCCCGGCATGTAGCCCTGGGCATCGGTCAGCTTGGCCTCGTCGCTGACGCCCATGATCGTGCCCATGGCGTCGAAGAAGCAGGACAGCAGGACCGTGAAGACGAAGAGGACGCCGGTCAGCACGCCGACCTTGTCGAAGCCGCCGAACAGGCTGACCTTGCCGAGCAGGCCGAAGTCCGGGGTGGAGACCGGGTTGCCGGGCCACTTCGGGGTGGTCAGGCCCCAGGACGTCACATGGGCGACGGCGTTGATGATCAGGGCCAGCACGGTCATCGCGACGATCGAGATCAGGATCGCGCCGGAGACCTTGCGGACGATCAGCGCGAGGGTGAGCAGCGCGCCGAGCACGAAGACCAGGACCGGCCAGCCGTTGAGGTGACCGTCGGCGCCGAGCTGGAGCGGGACGGTGGTCTGGGCGGCGTCCGGGATGCGGGTGACGAAGCCGGAGTCCACCAGGCCGATCAGCATGATGAACAGGCCGATGCCGATGGAGATCGCCTTGCGCAGGCTGTAGGGGACGGCGTTCATGACGCGCTCGCGCAGACCGCTGGCGACCAGCAGCATCACGACGATGCCGGCCAGCACCACCATGCCCATGGCGTCCGGCCAGGACATCCGGGGGGCCAGCTGGAGCGCGACGACGGAGTTCACGCCGAGGCCGGCGGCCAGCGCGATCGGGACGTTGCCGATGACGCCCATGAGCAGCGTCGTGAAGGCCGCGGTGATGACGGTGGCGGTGACCAGCTGACCGTGGTCGAGCTGGTGGCCGTACACGTCCTTCGCGCTGCCGAGGATGATCGGGTTGAGCACGATGATGTACGCCATCGCGAAGAACGTGGCGAAGCCGCCGCGCACCTCGCGGCCCAGGGTGCTGCCCCGCTCGGAGATCTTGAAGTAACGGTCGAGCGCGCCGTACGCGGGAGTCGCACCCGGCTGTTCGGGGGCGGGCGCCTTGGTGGAAGCCGGGGTTGACATTGGATGTTCCTACGATCAGAAGCGGCCAGAGACAAACGGTTTCAGTATGAACGTATGATTACTAGATCGCTATCTCCGCGCGTAGACCCCGGGTCCGGCAGGGTGGTGCGTAAGCTGAGCGCCATGGCGAAGTGGACCCCCAAGCACGAGGCACCGGAACCCCTGGAGGGGCCGGTCGTGCCGACGATCATCGGCGGCACGATCGTCTGGTTCGTCCTCTTCCTGGCCCAGCTCCCGTTCTACGGCTGGTTCTCCGACCACGGTCACACCTGGTGGGTCTGGACCTGCCTGGCCGGCGGCGGACTCGGGCTGATCGGCGTCTGGTACGTGAAGAAGCGCGACGCGGCGATCAAGCGGGCCGAGGCGGCGCAGTCCCTGTAGGGCCGGGACCTCTGCAGGAAGAGCCCCCGCACCCCCGGAGGAGCCGGTCGGGCGGCGGCTACAACCTACGCACGACATCGGTCATCCCCCGGTCGGATCTTTGGTGCACTCGGCAGGTGAACGTGCAAATCCGCACGTACCGTCGAATGCATGCAGCACATCGACGCGGGCGCCGAGCTCGACCCCGTGCATCCCGTACCGCTGCCCGCCCCGGCCAGGGCGGCCGGCCTGACGGCGGCCGAGGTCGCGGAGCGGGTCGCCCGGGGCCAGGTGAACGACGTACCGGTGCGCAGCAGCCGCTCGTTCGGCGAGATCGTGCGCGCCAACGTGTTCACCCGGTTCAACGCGATCATCGGCGTGCTGTGGGTGGTCATGCTGTTCGTGGCGCCGATCCAGGACAGCCTGTTCGGCTTCGTGATCCTCGCCAACACGGGCATCGGCATCGTGCAGGAGTGGCGGGCGAAGCAGACCCTGGACTCGCTCGCGGTGATCGGCGAGGCCCGGCCGACCGTGCGCCGGGACGGGGCCGCCGTCGAAGTGGGCACGAACGAGATCGTGCTGGACGACCTGATCGAGATCGGCCCCGGCGACAAGATCGCCGTGGACGGGGTGTGCGCCGAGGCCGACGGTCTGGAGATCGACGAGTCGCTGCTCACCGGTGAGGCCGACCCGGTCGTCAAACGCCCCGGCGACCAGGTGATGTCGGGTTCCTTCGTGGTGGCGGGGGGCGGCGCGTTCGCGGCGACCAGGGTCGGCCGGGAGGCCTACGCGGCCCAGCTCGCCGAGGAGGCGTCCCGCTTCACCCTCGTCCACTCCGAGCTGCGCACCGGCATCTCGACCATCCTCAAGTACGTGACCTGGATGATGGTGCCGGCCGCGATCGGCCTGGTCGTCACCCAGCTGGTCGTGAAGAACGACGGCATCAAGGACGCCGTGGCCCGCACCGTCGGCGGCATAGTCCCGATGGTCCCCGAGGGCCTCGTGCTCCTCACCTCCGTCGCCTTCGCGATCGGCGTGATCAGGCTGGGCCGGCAGCAGTGCCTGGTCCAGGAACTCCCCGCGATCGAGGGCCTCGCCCGCATCGACACCGTCTGCCTCGACAAGACCGGCACCCTCACCGAGGGCGGCATGGACGTCACCGAGCTGCGGGCGCTGAACGGGGCCGACGAGTCGTACATCCGTACGGCGCTGGGCTCGCTCGGCGAGTCGGACCCGCGCCCCAACGCCTCCCTCCAGGCGATCATCGACGCCTACCCCGACAGCGAGGAGTGGCGGTGCGTGGAGTCGCTGCCGTTCTCCTCCGCCCGCAAGTACAGCGGGGCGACCTTCAGCGAGAGCGACGGTGAGACCAGCACCTGGCTCCTGGGGGCGCCGGACGTGCTGCTCGGCGCCGACGACCCGGCCCTGGCCGAAACCGTGCGCCTCAACGAGGAAGGGCTGCGGGTGCTGCTGCTGGCCCGCGCCACCCGGGACCTCGACCACGCGAGGGTGGCCGAGGGCGCCCGCCCCACCGCGCTGGTGGTCCTGGAACAGCGGCTGCGTCCGGACGCGGCCGACACCCTGCGCTACTTCGCCGACCAGGACGTCCGGGCGAAGGTCGTCTCCGGCGACAACGCGGTGTCGGTCGGTGCCGTGGCCGCGAAGCTCGGGCTGAGCGGTACGACGGTGGACGCGCGCCGGCTGCCCGCCGACCCCGGCGACATGGCCGAGGCGCTGGACCGGGGCACGGTGTTCGGGCGGGTCACCCCGCAGCAGAAGCGGGACATGGTCGGCGCGCTTCAGTCGCGCGGGCACACCGTCGCGATGACCGGCGACGGCGTGAACGACGTGCTCGCCCTGAAGGACGCCGACATCGGGGTCGCGATGGGCTCGGGGTCCGAGGCGACCCGGGCGGTCGCCCAGATCGTGCTGCTCGACAACAGCTTCGCCACGCTGCCCTCGGTGGTGGCCGAGGGCCGCCGGGTGATCGGCAACATCACGCGGGTCGCGACGCTCTTCCTGGTCAAGACGGTGTACTCGGTGCTGCTGGCGGTGCTGGTGGTCTGCTGGCAGGTCGAATACCCCTTCCTGCCGCGGCACTTGACGCTGCTGTCGACCCTCACCATCGGCATCCCGGCCTTCTTCCTCGCCCTGGCCCCCAACAAGGAACGGGCCAGACCCCACTTCGTCCGCCGGGTGATGCGCTACTCGATCCCGGGCGGGGTGGTGGCCGGCGTCGCGACCTTCGTGACCTACCTGATCGCCCGTCACTACTACACGGGCGGCGGCTCCTTGGACGCGGAGACCAGTGCGGCGACCCTGACCCTGTTCCTGATCTCGATGTGGATCCTGGCGATCGTCGCCCGGCCGTACACCTGGTGGCGGGTGGTGCTGGTCGCGTCGATGGGCGTGGCGTTCGTGTTCGTGCTGGCGGTGCCCGCGCTGCAGAGCTTCTTCGCGCTGAAGCTGGTCGGGGTGGCGATGCCGTGGACCGCGGTGGGGGTGGCGGTGGTGGCGTCGGCGCTGCTGGAGTTTCTCTGGAAGTGGGTGGAGCGGAAGTATCCGGTGTGATGCGGTGCGGTGCGGCGGGGGGAACCGCGCGGGCCCGGTGGGGGTTGGCCGCGCGGTTCCGGCGCTGACGACTACTGCACGTCGACGTAGTCACCCGTGGCGTTGACCGCCGGGGTCGTGGACGTGCCGGCGAAGGAGTAGCGGTAGTAGCCGTCGACCGTCGCCGTGGTCGTCGTCTTCAGGGCGCCCGTGGAGGACGACTTGATGGTCTTCAGGGTGGTGTAGGTGCTGGAGCCCTTCTTGCGGAACTGCAGCTTCACCGACTGGCTCGCGTAGCCCGAGTACTTCTTGGCGTCCCAGTTGGCGCGCGTCAGGGAGCCGGTGACCGTGATGGTCCTGCCCTTCTTGACCGGCTCGGGCGTGGCGTTGACCGTCAGCTTGGACAGGCGCTGGACCGAGACCCTGCCCAGGTTGTTCGTGAACGCGGGGTTGTCGAGGTTCTTGTCGAAGGCGATGCCGCCGGACTGCCAGGTACCGGCGATGCTGTTGACCAGGTCGGCGCGGCTGACGCTCAGGGTGGCCTTGCAGCTCTGGACGGTCGTCGAGCTGTCCGTGCAGGTGGGCTCGCCGGACGGGGCGACGCCGTACTGGGACTTCTCGATCGTGGTGCCGTGGTAGATGACCGGCATGGCGTAGAAGTCGCTGGTCTTCAGGTCGGCGGCGTGGGTCACCTTGTAGGTGATCGTGAACTTCACGGAGCCCGTGGCGGGCACGACGATGGCCTTGCCACCGTTGACCTTCATGCTGGAGAAGGTGACGTCCGGCGCGGTGCTGCCGACGGCGTGAGCGGCCGGGGCGACGAAAGCGGACAGGGCCAGGGCGCCGGAGACGGCGGCCACAGTGGCACGAATGCGCATGGATTCCCCACGTGGAGAAGAGTGGGCGCGAGGCCCAGAGAACTAGGGAGTCTGTTGACTCAGGAGATGTGATCCACGAGAGGTGTGAATGGTTGTACGGGTGAGACGCAATCCCGCCGGTTCTTACTTCCGTCACGACCGGATCACGTCTCTTTCGGCCAGGACCGCCCCTTCACTCAGTCGAACCAGCGGTCCCGGGCCAGTTCCCCCGTGCGGGACGGGTCCTCCAGGAGGGCCGCCACCTCGAAGCGGCGCGGCCACTGGCCGGCCGCCCAGGCGAGGCCGGCCGCGACGCCCTCCAGGGTCGCGGCGTGCAGGGTGCCGTCGCCGGTGAGGCGCCAGTCGATCTCGACTCCGTCGACCACCAGTTCCTCGTGCTCGACGTACGTCCGCGGGGTGCGCGGGCCCAGCAGGACGTGGACCGGTTCGGGCACGTCGTGTTCCGTGCCCTCCGAGTCGACCGAACCCGTCACCGACTCGCTCAGCCGCCGGACCTGGAACAGTTCCGCCAACTCGGCGGCGCGCGCGGGCCGTACCGGCAGCAGGGGGACGCCGGAGGTGAACGGGAGCAGGTCCGGGGAGTCGACGACCACCGCGTCCGCCGCGTCCACCACCTCCACCCGGCCGTCGACCACCGCTCGCACCTCGTCGGGGAGCGTCACCTGTTCGGGGTCCAGGTCGGCCAGCGCGCCGTAGAGGGCGTGCAGTTGGGCCGCGGTCACCGGACGGTCGGGGTCGGCCAGGCGGTCCAGGAGTTCGGCGGCGCCACCGGGCTCGTCGAGGAGCGCGGCCACCGACGTCCGTACGCCCAGCGCCCGCAGCACCTGCTCGTCCCCGAAGCCGGTCGCGTCGGCCTCCTCGTAGAGGCCGCGCAGCAGCGGGTCGCCGCCGGCCGCCAGCAGGCCCGCGGGGCGGCGGCCGTCCAGGACCGGGTGGCCGCGCAGCCACCAGGCCGTGTACGGCCGTACGACCTCGTGGGTGCCGTCCGGCAGCAGGACCCGGACCGGCTGGGTGAGGGCGTCGCGCAGGGGCGGCTGGGCGAGCAGGGCCAGGGCCTGGGGCCAGTGGTCGTCGTCGACGAGGTCCAGGTCGCGGACGGCGATCAGTTCGGTGGCGACCGGCGGCACGGGGGAGTCCGGGAAGCGGTCGAGGATGTCCTCGCTCCAGACGTCGACCGCGTCCAGCAGGCCGGCGTCGTCGGGCTCCGCGAAGTCGCCCTCGCGGGGCTCCAGTTCGTCCGGGTCCAGGACCACGTCGGTGGCGCGGACGAGCGCGAAGTTGGCGAGGACCCCGCAGGCGGCCAGGGGCTGTTCGCCCCACTTCTCGGCCAGTTCGGCGTCCACGGCTGCCAGTTCGTCCGCGCGGATGATCTGCGCGAACGGACTGCCGGGGAGCACCAGTTCGCCCGCCGGGGCGAGCTCGCCGTCCTCGTCCGGCAGGGCCAGCGCGCCCAGCCAGGGCTCGTCACCGGGGGCGAGCCCGGCGTCGCGCACCAGCGCCAGTACCGTGTCCGCGAGTTCCTCGGCGTCCGGGGCGTCCTCCTCCCACAGCGCACCGCCCTCGTCGTCGAGGGAGGCGGCCACCGCGGCCCGCACCTGCGGGGTGGTGAGCACCGCGCGCGGGGACGCGGGGAGGGCGCCGAGCTTCTCCAGGAGCGGGTGGGCGGCGTCCTGGTGGGCGACCTTGAGGCCGAGCCGGGCGAGCGTCCCGGGGTCGATGGCGGCCGAGTCCGATGTGGGCAGGAGCACCTGGCGGGGGCCGATGGTCGTACGGCTGTCGGCGAGTGGCACGGGCAGGCCGGACAGCCGGTCCGGGTCGACGCCCGCGAGGCTGTCGTAGAGCCGCCACCACCAGTCCGGGTCCTTCTCCAGGCCGGCCAGCCGGTCGATCGCGTCGGCGAGCGGCAGCCGGGCGACGGACAACGTGCGCAGTTCCACGCGGCGTTCGAGACCGGCGGGCAGGAGGGTGGGCAGCACCTCGGCGAGGACGCGGACGGTCTCCGCGCCCGCTCCCTCCACGATCTCCGCATCCCGCGGGCGCAGTGCCTCCGGGAGGCCGGGGTCGTCGGCGTCCTCGGCGCCGCCGGGCTCGACGGCCGGCGGCAGGAAGGCGGTGCGCGGCAGCCGCTCCAGGATCGCCTGGCGCAGCGCGCCGTCCAGCTCGCCCTTGCCGAGCGGACCGGGCACGAGGTGGATGATCCCCTCCCCCACCGGCCGCCAGTCGGCGAGCAGTTCGGCGTAGGCGTCGGCCGCGCGCCGCACCAGGAAGTCGGTGAGCGGACCGGGGGCCGTGTGCCGGCGGGTGGTGTCGAGCGGGAAGGACGCGATGAGCAGGGCGGGCACGCCGAGGGGCTCATCGCTGGGGGTGGGCGCGTGCACGACGGAGGCGGTGCGCGGGCGGTCGGGGGCGCCCTGGCCGTCGGTGGGGACGGCCCAGGTCAGCGACCAGTGCGGGCGCAGCCGCTCCTCGACCGGCCGGTCCGCGAGCAGGTCCGGGGTGAGCGCGCCGTGCGCCGAGACGGTACGCCAGCGGGTCGTGCCGTGCCGTGAGTCCGATACGACCGTGTGGGCGCCGTCGGTGTCGCGGCGCAGGGTGCGGACCGGCTGGTCGCCGTTCTCGATCACGACCTCTTCGAGACCCGGCAGGGCGAGCAGGAGGGCGTCGTCGACGGCGTCCAGGAGGCGCTCGGCGAGGTCGGCGGCCGCGGTGTCCCGCAGGGGCAGGATGACGACGGTGTCGTACGGGTCCGGGGCGGTGCCCTCGGCGGCGAACGGGAGCCGGAGCAGCGGGACATGACCGTCCCGGCGGCGGATCTCGTCGCCGAGCCCGGAGCTGTGTGCCGCGGTCTCCTCGGCCAGTTCCCGGGCCTCGGCGAGGGACCAGCGGACGCCGCCGTGCCGGCCGACGACCGCGGGCTCGTCCGTCACCGCGAGCACGGCCGCGAAGCCGACGCCGAACCGGCCGACGGACCTTTCGGTCTCCTCCCGCTTCGCGGAGGCGCGCAGGGTGGAGAGGGACTCGGCACCGGCCGCGTCCAACGGGGCGCCGGTGTTGGCGGCGAACAGGACGCCGTCGCGGAGGGTGAGGCGGAAGCGGCCGGGGACGCCGGCGCGGGCCGCCGCGTCGGCCGCGTTCTGCGCGAGCTCCACGACGAGCCGGTCCCGGTAGCCGCCGAGGACCAGGTCCTCCTCGGCGTTGGCGTCCTCACGGAACCGGGCGGGGCTGGTGGCCCAGGCGTCGAGGACACCTCGCCGGAGACGGGCGGTCCCGAACGGGTCGGCACCCTCGGCTGCGGGCCGCACGAACTTGCTCACGTTCACTCTCCTCATCGGCGTGAGCACGAAGGTACCGCCTCACCCGGGGGTCCTCGGTTACCGGCCGCCGCCCCTGCGGAGAGCTTCCGAAGCACCCCGACCGCGTTCCTGCCGACGGCCGGGGCCGGTGCGTCGAGGCCTACGTGAGGTCGCAGGGGTGAGAGTTCGCCGCTCGCCTAGGAGTGGCCCAGTTCGGCCGTTTCCTCGTCCGAGGTCGCCGGGACCGAGCCGGAGTCGGCGGCCGGGCGGAGGGGGAAGGGGTCGACCCTCGTCTCGTCGATCACCGGCGGAGCCGGCTGCGGGGTCTTCGGCATCACCGCGGCCTCCGAGTGGCCGCCGCAGCCGTAGGCGAGGGAGACCACGCGGCCGTCGGCCGGGGAGAACTCGTTGGCGCAGACGCCGAAGGCCTGCCCGAGGGAGCCGCCGATGGGGCTGAGGAAACCGCAGCTGACGCAGGTCGCGGGGGCGGCCTGGGCCATCGGGGTCTTGGCGCCGAACGCCTCCTCCCAACGGTCGGCGGCGACATGCAGGCCGTAACGGGAGAGCACCCGGGCCCGGCGCATGCCGAGTTCCTCGGCGACCGAGGCGATCGTGCCCCGGGTGGGGACCGTCGGGAGGTTCGCGGGGGTGCCCGCGGTGACGTCGGCGTCCTCCGCCTCCGCCAGTTCCTCCATCTCCTCGGAGACCGGGGAGTTCGGCTCCGGCTCGTCCTCGCCGGTGTAGCCGGGCTCCAGGCGGAGGTCCTCCGCCTCGGTGGGCAGCAGGTCGCCCGGGCCCATGTCACCGGGGCGCAGCCGCTCGCTCCACGGCACCCACTCAGGGGCCAGCAGGGCGTCGGGGCCGGGGAGGAGCACCACCTCGTCCAGGGTGACGACCTTGGCCCGGGAGGCACGGGCGACGGTCACCGCCCAGCGCCAGCCCCGGTACCCGAGTTCCTTGCACTCGAAGAAGTGCGTGACGACACGATCGCCCTCCGCCACCGCGCCTGCGTGCTCTCCCACCACTCCGGGTGCCGCGGCCTCCTCGGCGGCGGCACGGGCGAGGTCGACCGCCTCGGCGCACAGACGGTCGGGGGTGCGGCTTCGCGTTGTCGCTGCGCTCACAGGTATCGCTTCTCTCCTACGCCGTCTCACGAGTGCGGTCGCCTCCGGCGGTGGGGCGGACGGAGCGGACCTGTGGGCCGCATCGACGTCCGCGTCCGATCGCGCTCGGGCGCACCTATGCCATCCATTCTGCGCTATGGCTGAGATACGCACGCTACCCCGTCGCCGGTGGTGGGGGACAGTCCGGCGGGGCCGACGGCGGTGGGGGTGCGCACCGGTCGTCGCGCGACCGCGGGCCGGTGGGGGCCGGCCGTGCGGTTTCCCGCGGGCCCTGCGGGGCGCTCCACCGCCGTTCCCCGTCCGGTTCGCTTGGCAACAAAGTGCACTAGGAACAGCACTCTCAGGGCACTATGAAGCACGTGGCAACCGCGAAGTCCCCCCAACGCTCCGTCGGGGTCGGTAGCGGTGCGGGCCGGATGCGCGGTGCCGTCCGCTCGGTCGGCCGTGCCCTGCACCTCCCGGTGACCGGTGCCGCCCGGGGTATCCGCAAGGCCACGCACGCGCACGGCGCGGGCGAGTCCGGCCTCGGGAAACTGATCGAACTGCACGCGGTGAACGGCGCCGGCGACGTCATGATCACCGTCGCGCTCGCCTCGACGGTGTTCTTCTCGGTGCCGACGGACGAGGCCCGGGGGCGGGTCGCGCTCTACCTCGCCATCACCATGGCGCCCTTCACGGTCCTCGCCCCGGTCATCGGCCCCCTCCTGGACCGGCTGCCGCACGGCCGCCGGGCCGCGATGGCCGCCGCGATGCTCGCCCGGGCCCTGCTCGCGCTGATCATCGCCGGGGCCGTGGCGAGCGGCGGTCTGGAGCTGTATCCGGCCGCGCTCGGGGTGCTGGTCGCGTCGAAGGCGTACGGCGTGGTGCGCAGCGCGGTCGTACCGCGGCTGCTGCCGCCCCGGTTCTCCCTGGTGAAGGCCAACTCCCGGGTCACCCTCGCGGGGTTGCTCGCCACCGGTGTGGCCGCGCCGATCGGGGCCGGGCTGCACGCCGTCGGCGACCCCTGGCCGCTGTACGGCGCCTTTGTGATCTTCGTCGCCGGGACGTTCCTCTCCTTCACCCTCCCCCCGAAGGTCGACTCCGCCAAGGGCGAGCACGTGGCGCTGCTCGCCGCCGACGAGGAACATCTGCACGGCCCGCTACGGAAGGACCCGCGGGGCACGCGGCACGGGCAGGCCGGGCAGGACCCACAGGCCGCGCAGGACCCACAGGCCGTGCAAAGCGCGCAGGACCCGCAGGGCGCGCAGGCCGCGAAGGAGTCGAAGCGGCCGGGGCTGCGGACCGTCGGCCCGGCCGTCACGCACGCGCTCGGCGCCAACGCGGCCCTGCGCTGTCTCTCCGGCTTCCTGATCTTCTTCCTGGCGTTCCTGCTCCGCGAGCACCCGCTGACGGGCGAGAGCGCGGCGGTGTCGCTGGGGATCGTGGGCGTCGCGGCCGGCACGGGCAACGCGGTCGGCACGGCGGTGGGCTCCTGGCTGCGCTCCCGGGCACCGGAGATCATCATCGTGACGGTGGTGGCCGTGGTGCTGGGCACGGCGATCGTGGCGGCCCTGTTCTTCGGCGCCTTCCTGGTGGCCGTCCTCGCCGCGGTGGCCGGGTTCGCGCAGGCGCTGGCCAAGCTGTGCCTGGACGCGCTGATCCAGCGGGACGTGCCGGAGCTGGTGCGGACCTCGGCGTTCGCCCGCTCGGAGACGCTGCTGCAGATGGCGTGGGTGTTCGGCGGCGCGGTGGGCATCGTGATGCCGCTCAACGGCACCCTGGGTCTCGTGGTGGCCGCCGCGATCGTGGCCGCCGGCTGGCTGGCCACGCTGCGCGGTCTGCTGGCGTCGGCCCGGCACGGCACCCGCACGAGTCCGCGAGTGGCGTAACGAACCGGGCACGCCGTACCCCACGTGGGGAGCGGGCCGAGAGCGCCCGATAGCCTTCGGCCATGACCACGCTGCACTCCCGCTCGCGACGCCGCCGCGTCGTCGCCGCCGCCGGCGCCGTTTCCGCCGGACTGCTCGTCCTGTCTGCCTGTGACAAGCCGACCCCGATCGCCACGATCACCGTCGGCACGACCTCGGTCAACTCCGAGGCCACCTGCTACAACGACGGCAAGGCCCTGGACACGGCCTCGCTCGCCAAGTGCCTCAAGGACACCGGGATCAAGTCGATCAAGGTGGACCCGGACGACACCGTCCGCTTCGGCGTCGACCCGAAGATCGCGGACGGCGGCTGGACGATCCTGATGAACGGTCAGGCGCTCACCGACTCCAGCACCAAGACCTACCGCACCATCCCGGGCAGCGTGTTCTTCAACGCCCAGTACGGCGCCTCCGGCAACTCGACCCTGGTCTCCATCAAGGAGGGCGACAAGTCGGTGCTGGGCCTGTGGTCCTTCAAGCTCAAGAAGGACGCCTGACCACGTCCGCCGTACGCGTCCTCGTAGCCACCGCGGTCCCCGCCGAGCGGGATGCGGTGGCGCGGGCGTTCGCGGACCGTACGACCGAGGTACGGCTGCCCGCCGGGACGCTGCTGCGCACCGCCGGGGGGTACGACCTCCTCGCCGCCGGGGTCGGTCCGGCCGCGGCCGCCGCGGGCACCGCGACCGCCCTGACCGCCGCCGCCCTCGAAGGACGCCCCTACACGCTGGTCGTCTCCACCGGGATCGCGGGCGGTTTCCCGCCGCAGGCCCCCGTGGGCTCGCTGGTCGTCGCGGACGAGATCACCGCGGCCGACCTGGGCGCCGAGACGGCCGACGGATTCGTGCCGGTCACCGACCTGGGCTTCGGAACCGTCAGCCACCATCCACCGAATTCACTCGTACGTGTGATCGCGGGGGTGACCGGCGCGCGCCCCGGCACCGTACTCACCGTGTCCACCGTGACCGGAACCGCCACCCGCGCCGCCGAACTGCGCACCCGGCATCCGGGCGCCCTCGCGGAGGCCATGGAGGGTTTCGGCGTCGCCGACGCGGCCGCCGCGCACGGCGTGCCCGTCCTGGAGATACGCGCGGTCTCCAACCCGGTCGGCCCCCGCGACCGCGCCGCCTGGCGCATCGGCGACGCGCTGGCCGCCCTGACGGAGGCCTTCGGGAAGCTCGCGCCCGCCTTGGAGGGTTGGAACCCACATGACCACCGGTGACCTGCTGAAGATCGCTTACTCGCCCTGCCCGAACGACACCTTCGTCTTCGACGCCCTGGCCCACGGCCGCGTCCCGGGCGCCCCCGCGCTCGACGTCACCTTCGCGGACATCGACGTCACCAACGGCATGGCCGAGCGCGGCGAGTCGGACGCGCTGAAGGTGTCGTACGCCGTGCTCCCGTACGTCCTCGACGAGTACGCGCTGCTGCCCTGCGGGGGCGCGCTGGGGCGGGGCTGCGGGCCGCTGGTGCTGACCCGGGAGGCCGGGGTGGACCTGACCGGCCGCACGGTCGCCGTACCGAGCGAGAAGTCGACGGCGTACCTGCTGTTCCGGCTCTGGGCGGCCGACACCCTGTCGGACGGCGGGGTCGGCGAGATCGTGGTGATGCCGTTCCACGAGATCATGCCCGCGGTACGGGACGGGAAGGTCGACGCGGGGCTCGTGATCCACGAGGCGCGCTTCACCTACCAGAACTACGGGCTGCACAAGCTCGCCGACATGGGCGAGCACTGGGAGGACACGACGGGCCTGCCGATCCCGCTCGGCGCGATCATCGCGAAGCGCTCGCTGGGCACCGAGCGGCTGACGCACCTCGCCGACTCGATCCGCACGTCCGTGCACGCGGCCTGGGACGATCCCGAGGTCTCCCGGCCCTACGTCATGGCCCACGCCCAGGAGATGGACCCGGCCGTCGCCGACCAGCACATCGGGCTCTACGTCAACGAGTTCACCTCGGAACTCGGCGAGGACGGCTACGCGGCGGTACGCGGGCTGCTCACCCGCGCGGCGGCCGAGGGACTCGTCCCGCCCCTCGGCCCGCACGCACTCGATTTCCCGTAGGCCCTGAGCAGGCCCCGGAGCGGGGTCAGGGCTGCGGCGGGTCGCCGTCGGTGAGGTGGTCCGTCGGCGGCCACTCGGCAAGCGCCAGCATCCCCAGCACCTTGCGGATGAGGAAGGCCGCCAGCGGCAGCTCCACGCAGACCGCCAGCGCGGCCGACTGCCACACGTCCGGGGTGCCGAGGGCGAGCGACACGTCGAACCAGGCGTCGCAGGCCAGCAGCGCCCCCGTGGTGACGGCCGTCACCACGACGGCCCGGTGACGGCGCCAGCCCAGCACGGCGGTGGACGCCATCGCGAGCACGAGCAGCACGTCGAAGCCGACCCAGGTGGTCCGCCACTGACGGACCGTGTACCCGCTGGGCAGCGTGACCGCCAGCAGGAGCGTCCACGGGACGAGACCGACGGCGCAGACGGCGAGCAGTTCCAGGACGTGCCGGCGCTGCCGCCGAATCCGCGCCAGCAGTTCGGGTGACGGCCCGTCGGTCCGTATGTCGCTCACTTCGGCTTTCCCCGCCGGCCTACACGTCCAATTGGTCCGCGACCGCGCGCAGCAGACCGGCGATCTTCTTGCCCGCGGTCTTCTCGGGGTAGCGGCCGCGCTCCAGCATCGGCGTGATGTTTTCGAGCAGTGTCGTCAGGTCCTGCACGATGGAGGCCAGCTCGTCCGGCTTCTTGCGCTGGGCGGCGGCGACCGACGGGGTGGGGTCGAGAATGACCACGGACAGCGCCTGGTCACCGCGTTGACCGGCGACGACGCCGAACTCCACGCGCTGACCGGGCTTGAGGGCGTCGACCCCGTCGGGGAGAACCGAGGAATGGACGAAGACGTCACCGCCGTCGTCGCGGGAGAGAAAGCCGAAGCCCTTCTCGCTGTTGAACCACTTGACCTTGCCGGTAGGCACGTCTGTCCTCGTCCTCGTATCTCGTCGGAAACTGCTCGGAAAACTTCTGAATGCAACAGCTCTGAACGGGCCTTGATAGCACTCGGGCGGGTCGACCATGACCCGCCGGTACCAAGGCTAATGGTCTTCGGGCGCGTGACAAGACGTCGCCCGGTTGTTCCTTCGGGCAGGGAACTACCCTGGTCGAGTGCGTGACAAAACCCAAGCGAATTCCGCCGGGCCCGGTGACCGACTGATCCGCGCCGGTGCTGTGGTCTTCTTCATCGGTACGGTGGCCACACTCGTCACCGTGATACCGCTGTTCCTCGGTGCGAAGCCTTTTCCGACCTACATGTACCTGCTGAGCATGCTCATGGGCGTCGGCTTCCTGATCGCGGGCGCCGGGGTGCTCCGGTCGATCGCGGCCGGCCGCCGTCAGGCCCGGGCGGCGTCCTCCCGGTAGCCGTCCTCGAGGTACCCGGCCAGCCAGGCGGGCAGCTCGGTGAGGTCGGTGAGCACCACGTCGGCGCCGGCGGCGCGCAGCTCCCCGGCATCGCAGGGTCCGGTGGCCACGGCCACCGACAGCGTGCCCGCCGTACGGGCTCCCCGCACGTCCCCGACGTGGTCGCCGACGTACACGCCCGCGCCGTGCTCGCGCAGCGCCACCGCCTTCTGCTCGGCCCACAGGTCGCCGACCACCGCGTCCGGGACGATGCCGAGGTGGCCGAGGTGCAGCTTCGCGTTGGGCTCGTACTTGGCGGTGACCACGAGCGTCTTCCCGCCGGCGTCCCGGACGGCGGCGATCGCCTCCCGCGCACCCGGCATGGCGGGCGTCGCGGTGATCGCGGTCTCCGGGTACATGGCCCGGTACAGGTCGCTCATCTCCGCGATCCGCTCGGCCGGAAACCAGTGGATCAGTTCCTCGGCGAGCGGGGGCCCCAGCCGCGTGACCGCCAGATCGGCGTCGATGAACGTCCCCGTCCGCTCGGCGAGCGCCGTGTAGGTGGCGTGGATACCGGGCCGGGAGTCGATGAGCGTCATGTCGAGGTCGAAACCGACGGTGAGCGGGCGAGAAGTCATATGCGCCATTGTGCCGGTCCCCGCAAGACAGGGGCCTGCCCCGTCAGGGGCGCTGGGGGTATCCCCGGCCGAAGGCTGCCGTACGAGAACTGCCACCCACCCCTACCGCGCCCGCTGCGACCGCCACGCCACATACACGGCCGAGGCCAGCGCAGCGCCCCGCACGACCCACGGCCACGTCTCCGCCACGGCCCCGCTCATGTGCCCCTCGGCGATCGGCGCCCCCCAGCGCCCCGCACTGCGCCCCCACAACCACACCAGCCCCGCCGCCACCGACAACCCCGGCACCCACATCACCGCCAGCTTGCTCTCCGCCGGGGTGAGGCGCCGGGAACCGTAGGCGATGAGCCAGCCCAGGATCAGCGCGAACCAGTTGCCGAGCACCGCGCCCACCACCAGGGCCGCCGCCGCGAGCAGGAGGAGCGGGTTGGTCCAGCCGGCCGCCGGACGCGGGACGAAGCGGATCCCCCGGCGCGGCGCCGCGGCGGCCTCGACCACGGGGACCGCCTCCTCGGGCTCGGCGGCCTCGCCGGGGCCGTCCCCCGGCTCCTCCTTCTGGAGGCTCGGCCTGCGGAGCATCTCCGGGATCTCCACACCGCCCACGAACCCGGGCACACTGTCGGCGTCCCCGAACGGACTGCTGTCCACCCGCCACCAGTCGGTGGGGACGGCACCTTGCCCGGGTCCGCCCGGCTCGGCGGGCCGGGGCCGCGGCACGACCCGGCGCCGCTCGTCGGACGGGCCCGACGGCCCGGACCCGGCCGCCGCCGACGGGCCCGCGGCCGGTTGGACCGGCACCGCGGCCGATGCCGGCTGCTGCGCGCCGTCCGTCGTACCGCCCGCCGCCTCGACGACCTCGTCGGGCGTGCCCAGCCGGTCCAGGATGCGGCGTACGGCCGCGGGGCTGTCGACGGTCGCCTTCGACCGGTGCCGGTCGATCTCGTTGCGCAGCCCGGACACCAGCCGCATGCGTTCCGCCGACGACAACTGGCGCTGGTGCGCGATGTCCCCGACCCGGCTCAGATACTCGTAGACGACCTGATCGCTCTCGATACCCACGAAGTCCCCTCCGGGGCCAATGCGTTGAATGACCCGCAACGACGGTAGCGCAGGCCACGGCTCGTGTCGGCCCGGCACCGGCCGTCGGTGCGCGGTGGGTGCGGGGTGTCGCCGGAGGTGCCGCCGGCCCGGACAGCCGATCCCGGTCCCGAGGCCGCACCCGCTACCGTGGGTCGGATGAGCAACCCGGCCACACCGCCGCGCTCCCTCGCGGAGGCGCTCCGCGCCAGGGACGACGCCTCCCTGGCCGTCCTGCTGCGCGCCCGCCCCGACCTCATCACCCCCGTCCCCACCGACCTCACCCAGCTGGCCACCCGGGCCGGCACCCGCGCCTCGGTGCTGCGCGCCCTGGAACGGCTGGACCGCTTCGCCCTCCAGACCGCGGAGGCGCTGGCGGTGGCCGGTGACCCGGCGCCGTACGCGGAGCTGCTGGGGCTGATGGCCGGCGACGACGGCGACCCGGCCGTGACCGCCGCCCTGCCGGCCGCCCTCGGTGCGCTGCGGGACCAGGCCCTCGTATGGGGCGACGACGAACGGCTGCGGCTGGTGCGGACCGCCCGGGAGGTGCTGGCGCCGTCCCCGCAGCACCCCTCCCCGACCGGTCTCGGCCCCAGCGTGCGGGAGGCCACCTCGGGGATGTCCCCGGGCCGGATCCAGGAGATCCTGACCACCGCCGGACTGCCCTCCACCCATGACCCGGTGTCCGCGGTGGACGCGCTCACCAAGCTGTTCGGCCACCGCAGGAAGATGGCCAAGCTGCTCGCCGCCGCGCCCGCCGAGTCGCGCGAGGTGCTGGGCCGGCTGGTCTGGGGACCGCCGTACGGCCAGGTCACCCCCGAACCGGCGGCCCATCTGCGCTGGCTCCTCGACCGCGGCCTGCTGCTGCCGACCGCCCCGGGCACGGTGGTCCTGCCCCGCGAGGTCGCCCTGCACCTGCGCGAGGGCCGCGCGCACCGTGCGCCGGAGCCGGTGCCGCCCGCCGTGGAGCCTGCCGCCGCGCACCGTCCGCAGGTGGTGGACGCCACCGCGGCCGGACAGGCGTACACCGCGCTCGCGACCGTCGAGGAGCTGCTGAAGGACTGGGACGAGGGCGGCCCTTCCGTCCTGCGGGCCGGCGGCCTCAGCGTCCGGGACCTGAAGCGGACGGCGGTGGCCCTGGACGTGCCCGAGCCGATCGCCGCCTTCTGGGTCGAGCTGGCGTACGGCGCCGGGCTGCTCGCCTCCGACGGCGAGGCCGACGAACGCTACGCGGCGACCCCCGCCTACGACGAGTGGCTGGACCGCCCGCCCGCCGAACGCTGGGCCCAGCTGGCCGAGGCCTGGCTCACCGCGACCCGCACCCCCGGCCTGGTCGGCGGCCGGGACGCCAAGGACCGCTCCCTGTCGGCCCTCGGCCCGGGTCTGGACCGGTCCGTCGCACCGGAGGTACGGCACCGGGTGCTGACCCTGCTGGCCGGGCTCCCGGAGGGCACCGCCCCCGGCGCCGAGTCGGTGCTGGCCAGGCTGCGCTGGGAACGCCCGCTGCGCGGCCCGCAGCAGCAGGGCGACGACCTGCGCACCCGGCTGGCCCGGTGGACCCTGTCCGAGGCCGAGATGCTCGGTGTGACCGGCCGTGGGGCGCTGTCGGCGCACGGCCGCGCGCTGCTCGGCGCACCCGCCCCCGCGAAGGCCGCCGAACCACCGGCCGCCGGCCCCGGCGACAAGCTCCCCGTGCACCACCACCGCCCCGTCCCCGCACGCGAACCCCTCTCCCCGCCCGAGCAGGCCGTCGCCACCGCGACCGCCGGCCGGCTCCTCGCCCCGCTCCTTCCCGAGCCCCTCGACCACGTACTGCTCCAGGCCGACCTGACCGCGGTCGCCCCGGGCCCGCTGCGACGCCCGCTCGCCGAAGCGCTGGGTGTCCTCGCCGACGTCGAGTCGAAGGGCGGCGCCACGGTCTACCGCTTCACCCCCGCCTCCGTCCGCCGCGCCCTCGACGCCGGCCGCACCGCCGCCGACCTGCACGCCTTCCTCACCACCCACTCCCGCACGCCGGTCCCGCAGCCCCTCGCCTACCTGGTCGACGACGTGGCCCGCAGACACGGCCACCTGCGGGTCGGGGCGGCCTCCGCGTACGTCCGCTGCGACGACGACACGGTCCTGGGCGAGATCATGGCCGACAAGCGCGCCGCCGCCCTGCGCCTGCGCCGCCTCGCCCCGACCGTCCTCGCCACCCAGGCGGACCCCGCGACCCTCCTGGAGGGCCTGCGTGCGATGGGTTACGCGCCCGCCGCCGAGGGCGCCGAGGGCGACGTCCTGATCACCCGCGCCCACGCCCACCGCACCCCGCCGCGGGCCGCCCCGGAGCCGGTCCCGGACGGCCCGCCGGCCCCGGACTCCACTCTCCTCGCCGCCGCGATCCGCGCGATCCGCGCCGGCGACCTCGCCGCCACCACCCCGCGCAAGCCCACCGGCACGACGGTGCAGGGCGGGGAGCTCCCGCGCACCACCGCCGCCGAGACCCTCGCCACCATGCAGGCCGCCGTCCTCACCGGCGACACCCTCTGGATCGGCTACGTCAACGCCGAGGGCACCGCCAGCCAGCGTGTCATCGCCCCGATCCGCGTGGAGGGCGGCTTCGTCACGGCTTACGACCACACGGCCGACGAGGTCCGCACCTACCCCCTGCACCGGGTGACCGGCGTGGCGGAACTGGCGGAGGACTAGGACGCCGATCGTCCGCGCCGCCGTTGTGCGTCGCGGCTGGTCGCGTGTGGTGGGGCGCTCAGCTGTGGGGCGCTCAGCTGTCCCGCACCGGGGCGTTCGCCGGCAGGCCGAAGTGGGTCCGGGCCGCGGCCTCCAGTCCGGCGGACGTCATCTCCTCGTGGACACGGGACTCGGCGTAGGGGCTGAAGTGCTCCTCGTACCACGCGGCGTCCGCGTCCTCCGGGGCCTCCTCGGTGGAGACGACCCGGTAGCCGCCGCTGCACCATGGCCAGGGCCGGCCATCCGCCGCCGGCCCTGGTC
>NZ_JBEYFC010000101.1:0-22744 GCF_040634175.1 Streptomyces sp. NPDC007162 | reverse complement strand
GGTAGCTCGCTGGGCTCATAACCCAGAGGTCGCAGGTTCAAATCCTGTCCCCGCTACTGAAACTCAGGGCCGGAATCCAGATCATGGATTCCGGCCCTGAGGCGTGTCCGGACGCGAATTTCTCGAAAGTGTGGTCGACTCGACCGTTTTGTCCGGTTACGGCAGGTAAGTCCAAGCTGTTGAAGCGTAATGATCAAGGCGAATGGCTTGGAATCTTACTGCCGGGTCTATTAACGTTCGATAACGCAGCGCGGTCGTCCCAGCCGTCACCCGAGATGGCTCCGTGCGCACGCGCCGAATCCCGTCAAGGGAACCGGGGAACCACCACCTTGGGGTGAATCGCACGGCTGCCGCCGAATACGAATCGGTCGGTATACGCGCGTAGGAGACCTTCCCGCTCCGAACCCGTCAGCTAACCCGGTAGGCGGCGGAAGGAAAGGAGTGCGCCCGCGTGGCGTCCAACCGGCCTGCTCCGACAGCCCCGTTCGTGCCCAGCCAGCGTCAGCCCGACACCTTCGGTTACGGCACCTACCGCACCGACGAGGGGCCCTGGGAGGAGTGGAACCCCACCGAGGAGTCCCTCGCCCCCGAGCGCGGCCGGCACCGGATCGCCAAGCAGCGCGGCGGCGGCCTCGCCCGCAGCTCCACGGTCCTCGGCGTCGGCGTCATCGCCGCCGTCGGCGCCGGCGGCATGGCCAGCGCCAACACCGGCCATCCGCCGGTCTCCATCTCCCTGCCGGACCTGCCCTCCGTCGACTCCCTGCTGGGCGACGGGGGCGGCCACCACGCCACGCAGACGGCGCTGAGCAGCGTCACCACGACGGCCGCCACGGACGGGGACACCTCGTCCGACGCCGGCGAGGCGCTGCGCAGCCGCATCATCGCCCAGGCCGAGCGGCAGCAGAACCAGCTGGACACCAAGGCCGGCGCCAAGGCCGTGGCCGCCGCCGACAAGGCGGTCGCCGCCGTCGAGGCCAAGGCGGAGCAGGCCGCGGCCGCCAAGGCGGGCGACGCCAAGGAGAAGGCGGTGGCCGCCGCCAAGCAGAAGGCCGAGCAGGTCCGGATCGCGGCCCTGGCCAAGCAGTACACGCTGCCGGTGGTGTCGTACACGATCACCGGCACCTTCGGCCAGGCCGGCTCCATGTGGTCCTCCGGCTACCACACCGGCCTCGACTTCGCCGCCCCCACCGGCACGCTGATCAAGGCCGTCCACGGCGGCACGATCACCGAGGCGGGCTGGGCCGGCTCCTACGGCTACCGCACGATCCTCACCCTGGACGACGGCACCGAGCTGTGGTTCTGCCACCAGTCGTCGATCGGCGTCAAGGTCGGCCAGAAGGTCGCCACCGGCGACGTCATCGGCCGCGTGGGCGCCACCGGCAACGTCACCGGCCCGCACCTCCACCTCGAGGTCCACCCCGGCGGCCAGGCCACCGGCATCGACCCGATGACCTGGCTGCGCGGCAAGGGCCTCAACCCCTGACGCACCCCCACCGGCCACCGGCGGGCCGTCCGCTTTTACGAGAACTTCGTAGTGCGCGGGATGGCCCGCCTGCCGTGCCGCGTTGGAATGGAGCATGACTGCTTCTTCCGCTTCCCCTGTCCTCCGCAAGCTCGGCGCCTCCGACCTGGAGGTCTTTCCGCTCGCCCTCGGTGGCAACGTCTTCGGCTGGACCGCCGACGAGGCCACCTCCTTCGCCGTCCTCGACGCGTACACGGCCGCGGGCGGCAACTTCGTCGACACCGCCGACTCCTACTCCGCCTGGATCGAGGGCAACAAGGGCGGCGAGTCCGAGACGATCATCGGCAAGTGGCTCAGGGCGCGCGGCAACCGCGACGACGTGGTCGTCGCGACGAAGGTCAGCCAGCACCCCGAGTACGAGGGTCTGTCGGCCGCCAACATCAAGGCCGCCGCCGACGCGTCCCTGCGCCGCCTCGACACCGACCACATCGACCTCTACTACACCCACTTCGACAAGCCCGAGGTGCCGGTCGAGGAGATCATCGGGGCGCTGGACGAGCTGGTCCGGGCCGGCAAGGTCCGGCACATCGCCGCGTCCAACATCAGCGCCGAGCGGCTCCAGGAGTCCCTGGACTTCTCCGACCGCGAGGGCCTGGCCCGCTACGTCGCCCTCCAGCCGCACTACAACCTGGTCTCCCGCGACACCTATGAGGGCTCCCTCCGGGACCTCGCCTCCCGCACCGGCCTGGCCGCGGTCCCGTACTTCGCCCTCGCCTCCGGTTTCCTCACCGGCAAGTACCGCCCCGGCACGACGGTCGACAGCGCCCGGGCGGGCCGGGCCGCCCAGTACCTGGAGTCCGAGCGCGGCCAGCGGGTCCTGGTGGCCCTGGACGAGATCGCCGAGGCCCACGCGGCCCCCGTCCCGGCGGTCGCCCTGGCCTGGCTGGCGGCCCAGCCCACCGTCACGGCCCCCATCGCCTCGGCCCGCACGGTGGAACAGCTCCCGGCCCTCCTGGCGGTGGCGGATCTGACTCTCACGGAGGAGGAACTGCGGAAGCTGACGAGGGCTTCGGCCTGACGGCGACGGCGACGGCGACGGCGACGGGGCGGGGGCGAGCCGGTGCCCCGGCTGCTCTCCGCCCCCCGGGCGCCTACGACCGGTACGGGTTGTAGGACGCGGACGGCACCGTCGCGCCGTACCACGCCGGTGCCCCGGGGACCGGCGTGACCGGATAGCCGTAGCCGGTGCCCGCCGTGCGGGCCGCGTACTCCAGCGCGGGGCGGGCGAGTTCCCGTCGGCTCCACAGCTCGGTCAGCAGTTCCCGTTCCCTTACGACGAAGTCGGCCCCCGCCCGCCCCCGCTGCCCCCGGCGCCGCAGCAGCGCGAGCGTCGTCGCGTACTCCTCGTACTCCGCGACCGCCCGCCCCGCGGGCTTCCCGAAGTGGTACGCGGCGTACTCCCGGGCCATCTGCCGGGCCCGCATCGACCCGAGCACGAACGGCTCGGCCGCCCCCAGCCAGCCCGCGTACACGTACGCCGGCAGCTCCTCCCGCACCGTCCGCAGCTCCCGCTGCCGCGTCCACACCGCCAGCCAGGTCAGCAGCCCGAACACCGGCATCATGAACATGCCGTACACGGCGAAGAACCCGAACTGCCCGAAGGTCGAGGACCCGTTCCACAGCGCGTGCATGCTCATCGCGAGCAGCAGCCCGGACACCGGCACCAGCACGCGCCGCGCCCGCTGCCGTTCGCCCGAGAGCGCGGCGATCCCGAAGCCGATCCCGGTGAGGACGGTGAACAGGGGGTGCGCGAAGGGCGACATGACGATGCGCACGAAGAAGGTGGCGGCGGTGACGGAGGCGATCCCGCGGTCACCGGTCAGCTGGTCGGTCCCGAAGGCCGTACCGAGGTAGAGGATGTTCTCGGTGAACGCGAACCCCGTGGCGGTGACCCCGGCTATCACCACCCCGTCGACGATCCCGGTGAAGTCCCGTCTGCGGAAGAGGAAGACCAGCAGCACGGCCGCGGCCTTCGCGGACTCCTCGACGATCGGCGCTATCACGGTCGCCCCCAGCGTGTCCGCGCCGCTCGGATCCGCGGTCGCCGTCGCTATCCAGCGGGTCGCGAAGCTGTTGGCGACGATGGCTATCAACGCGGCCGCGCAGGCACCCCAGGCGAAGGCGAACAGCACGTTGCGCCAGGGGCCGGGCTGGACGCGGTCGAGCCACCGGAAGGCGCCCACGAGCAGCGGTACGGGCAGTACGGCGAGTCCCAGTCCGACGAGGAACCCCTCGGTCCCCGTCTGTTCCCGCACCAGCGCGAGGATGACGAGCCCGGAGACGGCCAGCAACGTGCCCAGCGCCCCGTACCGCACCCAACGCCGCTGCCACCAGCGGGGATGCCGCAGCCCTTCGTCGGCGGGATGCGGAGGGTACGGCGGGTACTGCGGCGGATAGGTGGCCACGGCATCGACCCTAACGAGGTGACTCCAGTCGGTGCTGCTCGCTCGGCCGCACCCGATGCTGTACGCGACGGAAGAGCAGATCGTTCACCACATGTCCCTTGTCCAGTCCCTGACCCTCGAAACGGGTCAGCGGCCGGTACGGCGGACGTGCCGCGAAACCGCCGTCGGCCTGCGTGTTCTCGAAGTCGGGGTGCGCTTCGAGCACTTCGAGCATCTGCTCGGCGTACGGCTCCCAGTCCGTCGCGCAGTGCACGGTCGCCCCCGGCTTCAGCCGGGTCGCGGCGAGGTCGAGGAACTCGGGCTGGATCAGCCGCCGCTTGTGGTGCCGCTTCTTCGGCCACGGGTCGGGGAAGTAGACGCGCAGCCCGTCGAGCGAGTCGGGCCCGAGCATCTCCCGGAGCAGGATGATCGCGTCGCCGTTCCCGACCCGGACGTTGGACAGCCCCTGCTGGTCGGCGAGGTTGAGCAGGTTGCCCTGCCCCGGCGTGTGCACGTCCACGGCGAGGAGGTTGACGCCCTGGTTCTCGGCGGCCATCTGCGCGGTGGCCTCGCCCATCCCGAACCCGATCTCCAGCACCACCGGGTTGCCGTTGCCGAACAGCTCGTCGAGGTCGATGACCCGCTGCCCGTCGATGTCCAGTCCCCACTTGGGCCACAACCGCTGGAGCGCGTCTGCCTGCCCGGCGGTCACCCTGCTGCGGCGCGGCTGGAAGCTGCGGATCCGCCGCTCGAAGTGGGATCCGGCGGGATCGGCCCTGGGTCCGTCCGGGAACCGCGGCTCCCCCTTGGACCGGGTGTGCCGGACGGGCACCCCGGGGGTGTGGTGGGAGCCGGCGCCGGGGACGGTCCCGGCGGGCTGCGGGGCTTCGGGGGCATTGAGCGAGTCAGACACAGTGCATCCGATTTTACGGCCCGCACCCGCCGTGGACGGGCCCCGTGCCGGAGTCACACCGAACCCAGCATCTCCAGCGCCCGCCGTGCCACCTCCCGCCCGATCGGCAGCGAGGCCGTCGCCGCGGGCGAGGGCGCGTTCAGCACGTGCACCGCGCGTGGCCCCTCCTTGATCAGGAAGTCGTCGACGAGGGTCCCGTCCCGCAGCACGGCCTGCGCCCGCACCCCGGCCGCCGCCGGCACCAGGTCCCCCTCGTCCACGGCGGGCAGCAGCCGCCGTACGGCCTTGGTGAACGCCTTCTTCGACACCGACCGGCGCAGTTCCCCGCCCCCGTACCGCCAGTGCCGGCGCGCCAGCGTCCACGACCCCGGCCAGGCCAGTGTCCCGGCGACCTCCCGGGGCCGGACGACGCCCCAGCCGTACCCCTCGCGGGCCAGCGCCGGCACCGCGTTGGGCCCGATGTGGACGCCTCCGTCGATCCCGCGCGTGAGGTGCACCCCGAGGAACGGGAAGGCCGGGTCCGGCACCGGGTACACCAGCCCCCGCACCAGCTCCGGCCGCGCCAGCTCGTAGTACTCGCCGCGGAACGGCACGATCCGCATGCCCGGCTCGTCACCGGTCAGCCGCGCGAGCTCGTCGCAGTACAGCCCGGCACAGTTCACCAGCACGCGCGCGCGTACGACGTCGCCGCGCGAGGTGAGCACGGCCACGCCCCGCTCCGGCCGCCGGTCCACCCGGACGACCCGGGCGCCGTACCGGATGTCGGCCCCCGAAGCCGCGCCGAGCCGGCGCGCGACGCCCACGAAGTCGCACACCCCGGTGGTCCCCACGTGTATGGCCGCCAGCCCCCGCACCTCGGGTTCGTACTCGCCGATCTGGGCGGCCCCCAGTTCGCGCACCGGTATCCCGTTCTCCCGGCCGCGCTGGACGAGCCCGTGCAGCCGGGGCAGCTCGGCCCGCTCGGTGGCGACGATCAGCTTGCCGGTGACGGCGTGCGCGATGCCGTACTCCGCGCAGAACTTGACCATCTCGGCGGCGCCCTCGACCGCGTACCGGGCCTTCAGCGACCCGGGCCGGTAGTAGATCCCGCTGTGGATGACCCCGCTGTTCCGCCCGGTCTGGTGCCGGGCGGCCCCGGCCTCCTTCTCCAGCACGGTGACCCGGGTCCCGGGCGCGGCCCGGGTGATCGCGTACGCGGTGGACAGCCCGACGATCCCCCCACCGACGACGAGCACGTCACAGTCGTAAGCAATCCCGGCACGCACCTGCACCACCTCCCACGTCGATAGTGCACTGCGCCACTGACAGCCACTCCAAACGCACGGTGGTGAAGCGCCCTGTAAGGGGCGCAGGGGGTACCCCCGGCCGAAGGCCGGGGGAGGAACTGCGCGACCAGCCCCCACACACCCGCACCCGCCTGATCACCTGAACCCGGCTGACGACTGGGCGACTCTCACGCCGGCGCCATCAACAACGGCCGAGCCCGTTCGCGCAGCTCCACCACCCGCGGCTCGTCCCCGTACGGTTCCAGCCGGTGCAACAGATCCTTCACGTACTCGGTGGTCCGCGCCGACGAGATCCGCCCCGCCACCTCCACGGCCCGCACCCCCTGCTCGCACGCGGCGTCGAGGTTCCCGGACTCCAGTTCGGCCACGGCGGACACGACCAGCCGCAGCCCGTGCGACCGCACGAACTCCTCCGTCGGCTTGGACAGCGCCTGCTCCGTGAACCTCCGCACCTGGCGCGGTGCCTTCAGGTCCCGGTAGCACTCGGCGGCGTCGGCGGCGAATCGGTCGTAGCCGTAGAAACCGAGCCAGGAGGGATCGTTGTCCCCCTCCCGCGCCCGTTCCAGCCACCCCTCCGCGGCCTTCAGCGCGGCCCCCGCGGCCGGGGCGTCGCCCGCGCGCGCGTGGGCCCGCGCCTCGACCAGCCGGAAGAAGCTCATGGTCCGCGCGGTCGCCAGCCCCCGGTTGCGTTCGACGGCGGCCTGCGCGAGGTCGACGCCCTCGTCGCCGAACCCGCGGTACGTCGCCTGCAACGACATCGATGCCAGCACATACCCGCCGAGCGGTACGTCCGCGGCCGCGCGGGCGAGCCGCAGGGCCTGGATGTAGTACCGCTGCGCGGCCTCCTGCTGACCGGTGTCGAAAGCCATCCACCCGGCCAGCCGCGTCAGCTCGGCACTCGCCCCGAACAACGCCCGCCCGACCTCGTCGGAGTACGCGCCGAGCAGCAGCGGTGCCGCCTCCACCCGTAAACACTCCGGCACCATCGAAGAACGCCAGTCTCCGCCGCCGTACTTGGAGTCCCAGCGCCTGGCGTCCTCGGCGGCCTCCCGCAGCTTCTGCACGTCGCTGTGGCCGACTTTGAGCGGTGCGCCCGCACCCTCGGCGCCGATCGCCTCGCGCGCGACCGAACTGTCGGCGGGGGTTATCAGCCAGCGCGAGGCGGGCGTTGCGTATGCGCTCACTGCGAACGACCCGGCCAGCGACTGCCAGATGCCACCGGTGCCGGCCCGGCGGCCGGCCAGGTCGAGGCGGTACAGCTCCGTGGCGGACCGCACCGCCTGTCCGACGTCCCTGGGAAAGGCGAGGCCCACTTCGGGCGCGGGATCCGCGTCCGCCAGGCCGATCTCGTGGAGCGGCACCGGGCGGCCGAGCTTCTGGCCGATCGCGGCGGCGATGAGGTGCGGCGCGGCGCCCTGCGGCACCATGCCTTTCGACACCCAGCGCGCCACCGACGTCTTGTCGTAGCGAAGAGTCAACCCGCGTTGCGCGCCAAGATCGTTGACGCGTCGCGCGAGTCCTGCGTTGCTGATTCCCGCGAGGGCGAGAACGGCGCCGAGCTTTTCGTTCGGCCCGCGTTGCTCCCTGGACATGCGCCACCCCTCGACACAGACGGCTGCCGCGCTGGCATAACCACGCGGCATTCGTAAACCCAGCGTAGTTCGCCGCATCCCAAGCGTTAAGGGGCATTGTTCCGGATGGCGGGATTGTGGTCCGTACGCGAGTGCGGCCCATATACGCACCGTGCACGGCCTGTCGCGCCGTGCCCCCGCCGTGTGGCCGTGCGCCCGCCCGTGCGCTCTTCTCCGGCCATGGGGGGAGCGGTTCCATGGTTTCTGCGTGGGTCGGCCCGCTGTACTGGATCCAGCGGGCTGGGGGACACCGCCACCTTCATCCCCGCGGGTGGCGGACCGGTCCGGGAGGCGATGCCCGCCTCCCGGACTGTGCGTGTCCCGACACGCGCGCGTGCGGTGCGCAAAGCATGTACGGAGCGTGCGCAAGCCCACGCGGCCTTCGCCGATTTGGCTGAAAATCGACCCTGCCCTTCGCGGGCGATCAACGCTCCTACCATGGGAATTGAGGGCGCGAAGGGCGTTCTGGGGGAGCGTACAGGGGGCGCATTCGCGTCGCAGTTCCCTTGCGCCATACGGCGGTTCGCCTCTTCCGCGGCATTCACGTGTGCCCTCTCCTGCGGCAACTCCGCGATGTCCGCCGGGGATCAAAGGCACCCCCACCGTCCCTACGAAGCGCGTCCTTCATGGCAGCATGGGGACCCGGTTCGTACCGTGCATGGTTGTCCACAGCCTGTGGAGGCGTCGATGCGGTGGTTGGTGGGATGGAGCAGCACCGCCTCCGGTGCCGCCACGATCGGCTCCGCCGGCGCCATGGGATACGACGGCGAGACCGTCCACCCGGTCGGCTCCATGCTGCTGTGGGGCGACCCGGACCCGCTCTGGGCGGTCGGTGACTGGCGCCCCGACGAGGTCCGGGTGATCAAGGCCGACGCGCAGAACCGCATCGCCGTCCTGGGCACCTGCGGCGCCACCGACGAGGAGCTGCGTCTCGGCCTCTTCACGGCGCGCGGGGGCGCACTCCGGCATCTGACCGCCTGGCCCGGCAGCTACACGGCCGTCGTCCAGGTCGGCCGCCGGATCACCGTCTGCGGCGACCTCGCGGGCGCCCGCCCGGTCTTCCACAGCTCCTGGGCCGGTGGTACGGCCTACGCCACGGCCGCGCTGCCGCTCGCCGACCTCATCGAGGCCAACCTCGACTACGGCCACCTCGCCGCGCTCCTCGCCGCCCCCGACGTACCGGCCGCGCTGCACGACTCCACCCCGTACGAGGGCGTACGGCGCATTCCGCCGGGGCATGCGCTGATCCTGCGCACCGGGGCGCGCGAGGTCGCGGGATACGAGCAGGTCGCCTCGCTGGCCGTCGCGGCACCCTCCGCCGACCCCGACAGCGCGGTGGACGCGGTACGGGACGCGCTCGTAGAAGCCGTACGCGCGCGGCTGTCGGCGCCCCGGCACGTCCCGGACATCGACCCCGGTCCGGTCCCCGGAATGGGCCCCGCCGAGCGGCGGGCGGCCCGCGGGATGCCGGTTCCCGGCATCGGCGCGGACCTGTCCGGCGGCCCGGCGTCCGGGACCCTCGCGCTGCTCGCCGCCGGGCTGCCCGGCATGCCCGGCACCGTTCTCGGCCACGGCACGGGCGCCGGCGAACGCCTCCTCGCCGTCACCTTCAACGACCTCGCCGTGGCCGGCCGCGAGTCGGAGGTCGAACGGGCCGGAACCCTGGCGGCCAACCCGCGTCTGCACCACGTGGTGGTGACCGGCGGCGAGGAGATCCTCCCGTACGCCGACCTGGAGGGCCCCCTCACCGACGAGCCCGGGCCGTCCCTGATCTCCGCGGCCCGGCACCGCGCCCGGCTCGCCGCGGGCAGCGCCGACCACTTCACCGGCTACGGCGCCCGCCAGGTCCTGGACGCGCACCCTGCCCGCCTCGCCGACCTCCTGATGGACCGCAAGCGGCGCCACCTGGTCCGCCCGGTGGCCGCGCTCGCCAAGGCCGACGGCTCGGTGATGGTCCCCGCGCGCGTGTACGGCGCGGCGCGCAAACTGGCGCGTACGCCGTACCGCGCGGGCATCGAGTCCCTCGCCGAGCGCCTGCTCAGACGCCGCTTCGACGACCCCGGGGGCGCCGTCGGCGCGTCCCTGGCGGCGCTCACCTGGGCCAGACCCGGCCCCGCGGCGCGCTGGCTGACGGGGGAGGCACTGGCAGAAGTATCGGTTCTGCTCCAGGGCTCGGCGAACCGCTCCGGCGTCGGCCCCGGGCAACGTCCCGGGGACTACCGCGCGCGTGCGGTACTGGCCCGGCACGCGGCCGACATCCGGGTGCTGGAACAGGCCGTCGAGATCCGCTCCCAGCGGCTGCACGCGCCCTTCCTCGACAACCAGGTGGTCCGCGCCTGCCGCGCCCTCCCCGAAGCGCTGCGCGTCCAGCCGGGCGCCCGCGCGGCCATCCTCCGCACGGTCCTGGAGGGCGCCGGCGTCACCGACCTCCCGCCGGGCTGGGGCGCCCCCTCGCACGCGTCCTCGGCGGCGGCCACCCGCACGGGGCTGCGGGTGGCGGTCGACGAGCTGATCGACCTCTTCTCCACGCCGTTGCTGGCGCAGGCGGGGCTGGTGGAGGCGCGCGTGGTCCGCAAGGCGCTGCGCGCGGCGGCGGCGGGTGAGCCGCTGCCGCTGGACGGGCTGGCCGACCTGGTCTCCCTGGAGCTGTGGCTCCGCCGGCTCCTCTCCCGCCGGGGCACCTGCTGGACCGGCACCCCGGCACGCGCGCGTGCGGTGCCCGCGGGGATCCGGCCGATGCGGGGAGCGCTGGCCGCGGGGACGTGACCTCCCAGCACCCCGCATCCGAAACCCCGTGCCCCGTCTCCCCGCCCCGGCGACAATGAGCCGGTGCGGTACCGAATTCTGGGCGTGGCCCAAGCCAGCGACGACCAGGGCGTCCCCGTACCCGTCGGCGGCCCCCGCCTCCGGGCCCTGCTCACCGCACTCGCCCTCTACCCGACCCGCACCCTCACTCCGGAAACCCTCATCGGCGAGATCTGGGCGGCTGACCACGCCCCGCCCCAGGACGCCCCGGCCGCCCTCCAGGCCCTCGTCGGACGCCTCCGCAGGGCGCTGGGCAGGAACAGCATCGCCTCCACCCCCGGCGGCTACCGGCTGGCCGCCACCGCGGACGACATCGACCTGCACGTCTTCGAGCGGCGGGTACGCGAGGGCACGGAAGCCCTGGCCGCCGGCGATCCCGCGACGGCCCACCGCGTCCTCACCGAGGCCCTCGCCCTGTGGCACGGCCCCGCCCTCGCCGACCTGCCGGACCGCGCGACGGCCGCCGCCCGCCCGGAAGCACTCCGCCTGGAGGCCGCCCGCGCCCGCGCCGACGCCGCCCTCCGCCTCGGCCGTGCCCTCGACGCCGTACCGGAGCTGACCGGGCTGACCACGGCCCACCCGTACGACGAACCGCTGCACGCCCTCCTCGTCCGCGCCCTGCGCGACACCGGCCGCCCGGCGGAAGCCCTCGCCGCCTACGAGACCGCCCGCCGCACCCTCGCCGAAGGCCTCGGCACCGACCCCGGCAAGGAACTCCGGTCCCTGCACGCCTCGTTGCTGACACCGGAGCCGGCCCCGCTCCCCGCACCCCCGCCGCGCACCGGCAACCTCCGTCCGCGGCTTACCTCTTTCGTGGGCCGGGAACCCGAACTCGAAGCCGTTCGTTCCGAATTGCACAGGGCCCGTCTCGTCACTCTCACCGGACCGGGCGGCTCCGGAAAGACCCGTCTCGCCGAGGAGGCCGCCGCCGGGCTCCCGCAGGCCTGGCTGGCCGAGCTCGCCCCGCTCGACCGGCCGGAGGCGGTGCCAGGCGCGGTGGTCAGTGCGCTCGGTCTGCGCGAGACCGTGCTCATGACCAACGAACTGGCGACCCCGCAGACCGACCCCACGGCCCTGCTCGTCGAGTACTGCGCCCGGCGCAGCCAGCTCCTGATCCTTGACAACTGCGAACACGTCATCGAAGCGGCGGCCGTCCTCGCCGAGACCCTGCTCACCCACTGCCCGGGGCTCACGATCCTCGCCACCAGCCGGGAACCCCTGGGCGTCCCGGGTGAGTCGGTGCGCCCGGTCGAGCCCCTCACCCCCGAGCAGGCCCACCGCCTCTTCGAGGAGCGCGCCGCCGCCGTCCGTCCCGGCGCCGCCGCCGAGCCCGGCCACGCGGCGGCGGTCGACGAGATCTGCCGACGCCTGGACGGACTGCCCCTCGCCATCGAGCTCGCGGCGGCCCGGCTGCGGCTGCTGACGCCCCGGCAGATCGCGGACCGCCTCGACGACCGCTTCCGGCTGCTCACCTCCGGCAGCCGCACGGTGCTGCCCCGCCAGCAGACCCTGCGCGCGGTCGTCGACTGGTCCTGGGACCTGCTCGACGAGCGGGAGCGGACGGTCCTGTGCGAGGCGTCCGTCTTCGCCGGCGGCTGGGACCTCGCGGCGGCGGAGGCGGTGTGCACCGGCCCCGCGGCCGAGCTGATCGGGGCACTCGTCGACAAGTCCCTGATCGTCGCCACTCCCGACGCACCGGACGCTTCCGACGCGCGGGACGCGTCGCGGGCACCCTACGGCGCCGCCGACGGCAGCGGAGGCATGCGCTACCGCATGCTGGAGACCATCCACGAGTACGCCGTCGAGCGGGCCGCGGAGCTGCCTGGCCTGCGCGCCGCGGCCGAGCGGCGGCACCGGGCGTGGGTGTGCGCGCTGGTGGCGGAGGCCGAGCCGAAACTGCGCTCCGGGGAGCAACTCCCTTGGATCCGCCGTCTGGAGACCGACCTGGACAACATCCGCGCCGCCCTCGGCCACGCGTTGCGCGCGGGCGACGAGGCTCAGGCGGGCGCGATCGTCATGGCCGTCTGCTGGTTCTGGTGGCTGCGCAACTTCCGCCAGGAGGCGATGGCCTCGGTGCGTGCGGTGCTGTGCCTGGGCGTCGCCCGGGACACCCTGCCCAAGGACGCGGGACCGGACGAACTGAGGGCGTTCGCCGACACGGCCGACCCGATCGGCGCACTGCTGGCCACCACCGAGGACGCCGAGGCCGAGCACCCGCTGCAGGAGCTGCGCATGGACCTGCGGCTGTTCCACCTCTTCCTGATGTCCGAGTCCGGCCCCACGGACTTCCTGACCGACGAGCGCATCCGGCCGTACCTCGCCCGGGTACGGGCCGCCTACGAGCGCGGGGGGCCACGGGCCGCGCGGCTGCCCGGCCTCATCTGGCCGCTGACGGCCTGGTACCTGGGCGGCCCGGCGGACATCGGCCCCGACCTGACCGCCGTCGTCGCCAACTGCCGGGTCCACGGCGGGGACTGGGAGGTCGGGGTCACCCTGATGTACCGCACCCATGTCCGGGTCGACTCACCGGGCAATCTGCGGGGCGTCGACGAGGACCTGGCCGAGCTGCGGGTCCTCAGCCGGCGGGTCGGGGACCGCTGGATGCGGGCGCAGGTGTGCAGCGCGGCAGGCGAGGCCGACATGGCGCGCGGCCGGTTCGTCCAGGCGGCGGGCGAGTACGAGGAGGCGCTGCAGCTCGCCCACGAGGTGGGCGCGTACGCCGAGACGCCGTTCCTGCTCGCGCGGCTCGCCGAGAACGCCTTCCGGGCCGGCGACCGGGCGGGTGCCCGCACCGTCCTGGACCGGGCGGACGAGGCCTCCGGACGGTACGGGGTGGCCGAGACGAAGGCCTACGTGGCGCTGCTGCGGGCGCAGCTCGCCCTCCACGACGAGGACCTGCCCGGGGCGCTCCAGCACTTCGCGGTCGCCCGCGCGGCCATCGCGCAGGGCACCCCGCCCCCGCAGTTCACAGCGGCGTTCCGAGCGGTGGAGGCCCTGCTCGTGGCGATGGAGCACGGCCCGGCCCGGGGGCTGCCGATCGTGGCCGACGCGCTGCGCGAGGCGGCGGCACAGCGGTGCGCCGAGGTGATCACGGCCGCCCTCGCGGACACCGCCGCCGACCTGCTGGCCCGGCTCGGCGATCTGGCGGGCGCGGTACGGCTGTTCGCGGCCGCCGACCACTGGCGTGACGGAGGCCCACGGCCGGAACCGGAGCGTGGCCGCGCCGAGGAGGTCGACGCGGCCGCCCGCACGGTGCTGACCCCGCGGCGCTACGCGGCCGAGCGCTCGCGCGGCGCGTCCCTCACCGAGGAGGACGCCGCGCGCGAGCTGGACAGGACCCCGACAGGCCTCAGCGGCAGGTGAACGTGGACTCGGCCCAGTCGGCGAGCGCGAGCGCGTCGAAGGCGCCGTTCTGCGGCTCGACCACCAGGCGGACGGTGCTGCGGCCGGTGAGGTCCACATGGACGGGTACGGCGGTCTGGCCGCCCTCGACCGTTCCGGACCGCCACAGCCGCACCCCGTCCCCGTAGACGGCGAAGGAGACCTTGCCGAGGCCGAGGGTCAGGTCGTCGACGCCGGCCATCGCGTCGTAGGCGGTGCACCGCCGGTTCAGGTCGATGGTGACCGAGGAGGAGCCGTGCACGGTGACGCCGTGCGCGTACTCCTTGCCGGCGACCGTCACGCCGTGGCGCTGCCACACCCAGCTGCTCTCGCCGAGCCGCATCTCGGGCCGGGTGCCGTCGCCGGTGACGTCGAAGCGCAGTTCGCTCCACTGGTAGACGACCGGGGCGGGCGGCGGCGTGGGCGCCGGGGGAGGCGTGGGGGTCGGTCGCGGGCTCGGGGTGGGCGCCGGGGTGGGAGTCGGGGTGGGAGTCGGGGTGGGGGCCGGCTTCGGGCGCGGGCTCGGGCTCGGTGCCGGTCTCGGGGGCGGGGTGGGGGCGGGCGTCGGTGCCGGGGTCTGCTCGGGGGCGAGGACCACGGGCTCGGGTGCGGGCTTCCGCTTCGGCGGGGCGGGGGACGGGGTCCCGGGCCGGACGACCGGTGCGGACGGGGCGGGGCGGGCGATCTCCTTCGCCGGGTGGCCGTCGTTCGTCAGGGCGAGGGCGACCGCGGCGATCGCCGCGGCGAGCACGCCGGCGGCGATACCGGCCTTCACCGGCGCCCCCAGGCCCTCCGCGGCCGCGGCCCCGCCGCCCGCTCCGCCGCCGGACGAACCGCTTGCCGCGGCGGCCGCACCCGCGGCCCCCGCTCCGGCGCCACCGGCGACGATCCCGAGCGCCTTGGCGTACCCGGCGGCCCCGAACCAGCCGATGACCGCGACCGGTACGACGGCCGGGATACCGGCGGCGACCTCCTCGATCTGGACGGCGGCCAGCCGGCACCTGGCGCACTCCTCCAGATGCTTGCGCAGTCCCCGCTCCGCGCGGATGCGCAGCTTTCCGCGGGCGTAGCCGCCGAGTTGGTCGGCGTAGCGGGCGCACTCCTCGTCGTCGACGAGGGAGGCGCTGACATGGGCCTGGAGGTAGGCCTGCTTCAGCCCTTCGCGGGCCCGGCTGGCGAGCACCCGGGTGCCGTTGGCGTCGAGTCCGAAGAGGGTGGCCACCTCGCTCGGCGACTCGTCCTCGACCTCGGTGTGCCACAGCACGGCCTGCCAGCGCTCGGGCAGCGAACGGAAGGCCCGCATGGCCATCGACTGCTCGGCCTCGTGCATCGCGCGGACGTCGGCACCGGGGTCGAGCGTGTCGCCGTGGGACACCGCGGAGCCGTGCGCGGCCTGCGCCGCGAACACCGCGAAGTCGTCGACGAGCTGCTCACGCCGGGCCGCCCTGATCCACTGGGCCGCGACCCGCCGTACGGAGGTGAGCAGATAGGCGCGCACGGCGTGTTCGGGCCCGTGCCCGCCGCGCACGGCCTGCAGCATCCGGGCGAACACCTCGGCGGTCAGGTCGTCGGCGGTGTGGCCGTCCCGGCAGCAGCCGCGCGCGTACCGCCGTACCGCGTCGGCGTGCCGCCGGTACAGCTCCGCGTACGCCGAGTCGTCGCCGCCCCGCATCCGCTCGATCAGCAGACCGTCGGCGGGCGGCAGCTCCCGGGGCGGCGGCAGCACACTCCCGTCGCGCTGTGCCGGAACGTTCCCCTCCGGCGGCGGCCCGGGGGTGGGGGCAGCGGACCGCCCGCCCTGGCTGGGCACCTGGGGCGCGGCTGTCTCGTCCCCGACGGACGCGTCGTCCCACCCGTCAACGCTCATCGCGGACGCCCCCGATGCCTGCCCGAACCGACCGAATCACCGGGTCAGACTCCCACACGGGCTTTCGTCCGGGCCCCCGCGGAACGGACGCACCACTCGTCCGAGCGCACTTGCCGGCGCGGCGGACCGACGATCACCCATGTGAGGGGAGACCGACGACGGGCGCGCTCCGCAGGGACGCGCGGCGGTAGCCGACCGGCGGCCACCGCCGCGTGGGCGCACCGTCAGGACCGCGACCGCAACCCCTCCAGCAGGATGTCCAGCAACCGGGCCGAAGCCGCCGCCTGCTGGGCCGCGTCCGGCAGGGACGGCGCCGCCGTGGCGATCACCAGCAGCACGTCGGAGACGGAGACGTCCGGCCGCAACTCACCGGCCGCCCGCGCCCGGTCCACCAGCCGCCCCACCACTTCGAGCAGCGCGGCGGCACCCGCGTCGCCGACGCCGCCGGCCACCGGTTCCTCCGCCACCAGCCGCAACTCCGCGGCCCCCGGCTGGGTCCGCTGCTGCGGCACCCGGGTCTCCTCGGTCCCGGCGTCGGCGCTCGAGGCCCCGACCTCCTCCGGCACCCCGACCCGCAGCACCTGCGGCGGCAGCAGCCGCCCCGCGCCCGACGCCACCGACGTGCGCAGGAAGCGCGCCAGCGCCGACCACGGCTCGTCCTCCTGCCCGAGGGCGGCCCGCGCCTGGTCGGTCAGCCGGGAAGTCTCCTCCTCGGCTATCCGCCGGACCAGCACGTCCTTGCTCGGGAAGCGCCGGTACACCGTCCCGACCCCGACCCGGGCCCGCCGCGCCACGTCCTCCATCGGCGCGCCGTAGCCCAGTTCGCCGAAGACCTCGCGCGCCGCCCGCAGCACGTGTTCCAGATTGCGCTGTGCGTCCACCCGCAGCGGCGTCGTGCGCGGCCCGTCACCGCGTCCGTTGCCCACCGCCGCGCTCACCGTTCCGCCGCCGGACGCGAGGGCGGAAGCCGATGACCAATGTGTGTCCTGAATATGCATCTGTGTTCCCCCGGTTAATGACGTCTCCCCCCGGAGACTCTCCCCGCACTGATAGCCGGAGCGAGCGGAACCGACGCCGGGCGGACCGCCCGGCGTGGGCCGTTCGGCCATATCCCCCACACTCCGACGACACACGAACATAGTTGAGAGGCTGTCAATTCAGAAGGGGGACGTTCCGCACGGAGCGCCCCCCGATCGGAGTACGAGTCGTCTACGTCCCGATTCGACGCCTTCGCGCCCCCTCGTCCGCCCCCACTGACCTGGCCCCTTTCGTCCGGTGCGGAGGGCGCGCCGGACGCCCCGCACAGCCGCCCGCCGGTCACACAAATTGCCGGGGCTGTGGACAAACAAGAGTCACGGGTGCGTCATGGGATGGTGAAGGAACGTGCGCGCATTCTCGTTGTCGGCGGCGGCTACGTCGGGATGTACACGGCCCTGCGGCTGCAACGGAAACTGAAGCGGGAGCTCAGCCGAGGTGAGGTCGACATCACTGTCGTCGCTCCCGACCCCTATATGACGTATCAGCCGTTTCTTCCCGAGGCGGCCGCGGGTTCGATTTCCCCTCGTCACGTCGTCGTACCCCTGCGGCGCGTCCTGGACCGGTGCCATGTCGTCATAGGCGAGGTGACGTCCGTCGAACACGCCGAGCGGACCGCCGCCGTCACCACGCTCGCCACCGCGGAGGAGCGAAAAGGCGCCACTTTTCTGGAGTACGACGAACTGGTGCTCGCCCCCGGCTCCATCGCGCGCACGCTGCCCATCCCCGGTCTCGCCGAGCACGGCATCGGCTTCAAGACCGTCGAGGAGGCCATCGGCCTGCGCAACCACGTCATCGAGCAGATGGACATCGCCTCCTCCACCCGTGACCCCGCGGTCCGCGACGCCGCCCTCACCTTCGTCTTCGTCGGCGGCGGCTACGCGGGCGTGGAGGCGCTCGGCGAACTGGAGGACATGGCCCGCTACACCGCGCGGTACTACCACAACATCCAGCCCGAGGACATGAAGTGGATCCTGGTCGAGGCCACCGACCGGATCCTCCCCGAGGTCGGCCACGAACTCGGCCGCTACACCATCACCGAACTGCGCCGCCGCAACATCCAGGTACTGCTCCACACCCGCCTGGAATCCTGCGCCGACCGCGTCGCCGTGCTCAGTGACGGCCAGCGCTTCCCGACCCGCACGCTCGTCTGGACGGCCGGCGTCAGACCGAACCCTCTGCTTGCCGCCACCGACCTGCCGTGCACCCCGCGCGGGCGGCTCAAATGCACCGCCGAACTGACGATCGACGGCGTCGACCACGCATGGGCCGCGGGCGACGCCGCCGCCGTCCCCGACGTCACCGCCGCCGAACCCGGCACCGAGACCGCGCCCAACGCCCAGCACGCGGTCCGCCAGGCCAAGGTCCTCGGCGACAACATCGCGCACGCCCTGCGCGGTGAACCCCTCGACACCTACGAGCACGCCTACGTCGGCTCGGTCGCCTCCCTCGGCCTGCACAAAGGAGTCGCCCAGGTCTACGGGCGCAAGCTGAAGGGCTACCCTGCCTGGTTCATGCACCGCGTCTACCACCTGAGCAGGGTGCCCACCGTGAACCGCAAGGCCCGCGTGCTCGCCGAATGGACCCTCTCCGGGCTCTTCAAACGGGAGATCGTCTCGCTCGGATCACTCGAACATCCCCGAGCGGAGTTCGAACTCGCGGCCGGTGGAAAGCCTCCTCACAGTCCCTCCGACGACTCGAACGGGTCGTCCTGACGGAACTGAGGAACTCCACGGTCCGCCCCGGCGTCTGACGGATGTCGCCGCCGACGGCCACCCTGCCAGACTGCCCTGCGACCGAGCACAAGGCTTCTCCCCAGAACTGCACCGGGGGACCTCCCCCGGACTCCCCGGCCGCTCCCGTCAGCCGGCCGGAGACGACGACACGAGGCAAGGATTCGTGAACTTCACGCGCTGGAGCGCCCGGCTCCCCGGAACGCAGCGCCGCGCCGCAGCGCGGACCGAGCACGCGGTCCCCCCGGACCGACGGGGAGAAGGCTCCGTGCCGGCTGCCCGCGCCGAACAACTGACCGACGACCCGCCCTGTGTGCCCGCCGTCGACGAACTGCCCGCCCGCGACGTCCTCGACCACGTCCCGGCCCTGGTCGCCCTCGTCCACGGCCCCGACCACCACATCGCCTACGTCAACGACGCCTATACGACGGCCTTCGGTGCGAGACCCCAGGGCGTCCCCGCCCGCGAGGCCCTCCCCGAACTCGCCGAACTCGGTCTCCTGCCGCTCCTCGACCAGGTGCTGCGCAGCGGCAAGCCCCGCACCCTCAAGTCCCGCAAGGCCCTCGACGGCCGCACCTACACGTTCACCTGCACCCCCGTCGCCGAGAACGACGACCGCGACGGCGGTGTCCTGCTCTTCGCCACCGACGTCACCGACCACGCGGAAGCGGCGGAGCGACTGCGCGCCAGCGAACGCAGCCAGCGCGAGACGGCCGTGACCCTCCAGCGCAGCCTGCTCCCGCAGGAACTCGAACAGCCGGACGACCTGCGCATCGCCGCCACCTACCAGCCCGGCGGCACCGAAGCCGCGGTCGGCGGCGACTGGTACGACGTCATCACCCTCGGCGGCGGCCGCACAGCCCTCGTCATCGGCGACGTCATGGGCCGCGGCGTCCGCGCGGCGGCCGTGATGGGCCAGCTCCGTACGGCCGTCCGTGCCTACGCCCGCCTGGACCTCCCCCCGCACGAGGTACTCCAGCTCCTCGACGGCCTCGCCACCGAGATCGACCCCAACCAGATCGCCACCTGCGTCTACGCCGTCCACGACCCGAACGAGGGCAGGCTGGTGTACGCCTCCGCCGGCCACCTCCCGATCCTCGTCCGCGACGAGAACGGGACCGTGCTGCGCACCGACGAGCCGACCGGCCCGCCGCTGGGCACCGGCGGCTGGGTGCACACCTCGGGCTCGGTCCCGCTGGGCCCCGGTTCCACGGCCGTCCTCTACACGGACGGGCTGGTGGAACGCCGCAACGAGGACCTGGACGAGGGGATCGCGGCGCTGGAACGCGCGCTGGCGGGGGCCACCGGCACCCCGCAGGTCGTCTGCGACCGCCTGGTCCGCTCCGCCGGTGTCACGGCGGACCACGACGACGACGTCGCCGTCCTGGTCCTCCAGCACCCGGCCCGCACCGGCCCGGACGGCGAGCTGTTCCGCAACGCCGCGCTGGAACTGCTCGGCGGTATCGAGGCCGCGCCCCGTGCGCGGGCGTTCGCCTCCGGCGTGCTGACCAGCTGGCGTTTCCCGGCCGACCTCCACGACCTGGGCGTCCTCGCCACCAGCGAACTGGTCGCCAACTCCCTGCAGCACGGCACCCCGCCCATGCGGCTGCGGCTCCGCCGCACCGACCGCCGACTGATCATCGAGGTCACGGACGGCGACGACCACCTGCCCCGGCGCCGCCGCGCGGAACCGGGGGACGAGGCAGGGCGCGGGATCGCGATCGTGGCGACGATCGCGTCCGGCTGGGGGTCTCGGCGGACGCCCGGGGGCGGGAAGGCGGTGTGGTGCGAGTTCGTGCTGCCGAAGGGGTAGCGCCGTAGCGGTGCGGCCCGTGTGCTTCGGCTGCGGGCGGGTGGGAGTACCTCAGACGCCCACGCCCACGCCTACGCGGACACGGACTCCGAAGCTGCGCCGCCCCGGGCCACGACCCTGCTCCTCGCGGCGAGCCAAGGGTGGTCCTGGGCCGTCGTCAGCCTCTTCCCGAGCCGTATCGCCAGGACACTGATCCCCAGGGAGAACAGCAGGAACGTCACGATGTACGGGGTGGGCAGCGCTGCTCCCAGCGGGCCGCCCACTGCCGGGCCGACGGCCAGGGCGAGCTGCTTCACCAGGGCGAACGCCGAGTTGTACTGGCCGGCCATCCCGGTCGGCGCGAGGTCCGCCACCAGCGGCGCCACCGTCGGCGACAGCATGGCCTCACCCAGCCCGAACAGCGCGTACGTCGACACGAACGCGGCCGTCGCCATCTCCTTGCTGCCGTGCCCCAGCCCCGCGTACCCGGCCACGACCCACGCCACGGCCCAGATCAGCCCGACCCCGGCGATCACTCGCGACCGCCGCCGACGCTCGACGAACTTGAGCACGGCGAACTGGGCGACGACGATCATCAACGTGTTCGCGGCCAGCGCGGTCCCCAGCGCGGACGTCGATATCCCCGCGGCCTCGACGCCGTACGCGCTCAGCCCCGACTCGAACTGTCCGTAGCACGCGAAGAACAGCACGAAGCCCAGCACGGACAGCTGCACCATGGCCCGGTTCTCCAGCAGCTGCCGCCAGCCGCCCTTGGCGGCAGCGGCCGGCGCGTCCGCGATCCGCGGCGAGTGGGGCGTGCGCACCGTCGACATCACCACGGCCAGCAGCACGAACATCGCCGCCTCGATCGCGAACAGCAGCGTGAACGACGAGACGCGGGTCGTGTCGACGAGATGGCCGCCGATGAGACCACCGACGCCCAGCCCCAGGTTCTGCAGGAAGAACTGCGTCGCGAAGGCACGCGACCGCGTCTCCGCCGACGAGCACTCCACGATCATCGTCGCCAGCGCGGGCTGCATGACCGCCTGTCCCGCCCCGAGCAGCGCGGCGGCGCCCAGCACCGCCGCCGCGTTCCCCGCCAGGCCGAGGCTCAGCGCTCCTGCGGCGGCCGTGACCAGGGCGGCGAGAAGGACCGGAAGTGGACCGCGCCGCACGATCGCCCGGCCGGCGAACGGCAACACGATCAGCGCGGCCACGGCGAAGACGGCGAGCACGAGCCCCGCCGTCATGGCGCCGAGTCCCCGCACCTGCGCCACGTAGACGTACAGGTAGGGGACGGTGAAGCCGAGCCCGAACGCGCTGAGTGCGTTGCCCACGTGGATCCGGCGCATCGCTGCGCCCATCGCCCTGGTCACGTTCACCTCTCTCAGGTAGTTAAGTCAACGGACTGCTGAAGCCTGAAGACTTAGAAGCTAAAGTTCGAAGCTAAAGACTACATCTCGAAGGACTTCAACGCCAAGCCTGGCCGTGCGATACTGCGGCCATGGCCGACACCCCCGGCGCCGGCGAGCCGACACTCGACGAACAGATCGCCGCCTACCAGCGCGAGTTCCAGGACCTCGACCCGCAGGTCGAGCAGGTCGTCTCGGCGCTGTCCCGGCTCAACCGCCGGATGAACGTGGCCTACGGCCGCCAGACCGCGGCCCTCGGCATCAGCAACGCGGAGTGGGAGGTCCTCAAGGCCCTCGTCCTCTCCGGGGACCCCTACCGCATGGGCCCCAGCGAACTGGCCAAGCGCCTCGGCCTGACCCCGGCCGCGATGACGCACCGAATCGACCGGATGGTCACCGAGGGCCTCGTCACCCGGGAGAGGGACGAGAACAACCGCGTTCGGGTGATCGTCGAGCTGACTCCCGAGGGCCGCGAGAAGTGGCTGGAGGCGATGCGGCTCGCCACCGTCTTCGAGGAGGACCTGCTCCAGGACCTCTCCGCGGCGGAGCGTGCGGTGCTCGGCGAGGTCCTCACCAGGCTGTTGCGCCGCGTGGAGCACGCCCAGCCCGACGCCGGCGGTCGGCTTTCGGACCTGGACTAAAAGATCTTGACAGAGGGTGCTTGACACGCCCCTGGCCGATCCGTAGAGTTCTTCGGGTTGCCGCGGAGCCGGAACGGTTCTTCGACAGCACCTCAGCCGCCCCGAGCGGCACAACAAACCACAGCACGATCTCCTGACGGGATTGTTTTCGGCATGCCCGAATTCAATTCGAATAGGGTCGGCGGCCCCGATTGGGAATCGCCGAGCGGATCCGCTAAGGTTTGAGACGTCGGAACGGCCCAACAGCCGGGATGACAACCCCCTCTGACGGGGAATCAGGGCCGAAAGGATCTGATAGAGTCGGAACCGCCGGAAAGGGAAACGCGAGAGCGGGAACCTGGA
>NZ_JBEYFC010000100.1:0-23085 GCF_040634175.1 Streptomyces sp. NPDC007162 | reverse complement strand
TCGCCGAGAGGACGGGCAGGGCGGCGGCCGTCAGTCCGAGGGCGGCACGCCGGGTCAGCCGAGAGGAATCGCGCATCCCGGGACCGTACACCGCGTCCAACAGCGGATTCCTGGGAGGACCCCCTCGCCGGAACAAGAACGAGAGAGGAATTTGCTGTCTTATGAAAGTTTGATAAGAGTGCCGGTTTTCTCGGCCCTGACACATCTTTTACCCAGGGCGACTCAAAGGTTTCTCCCTAACGTGAGCCAGCGCCCACAGCGGGGCGCCAAGAACCTTCGAGGAACGGGATGTTTGGCATCTATCTCAAGCGCGAGCTGGGCCGCAGAAAGAAGGCGGCCCTGGTCATCGCACTGGGTCTGGCGCTCGGTATCGCGCTGGTCATCACGGTCAGCTCCGTGTCGGCCGGTATGTCCAAGGCTCAGGACAAGGTCCTCCAGTCGCTCTACGGCCTCGGCACCGACATGACGGTGACCAAGGCCCAGTCGGCGCCCACCTCGGGCGGCTCGGGCGGCCCGAGCTTCAAGTTCGGCGCCAAGTCCGGCAGCAGCACCAAGCAGAGCTCGGACCGGGTGATGACGCAGGGCGGTCAGGCCCTGAAGTCCGCCCTGGTCGCCAAGGTCGCCGGACAGCAGGGCGTGGCGAGCGCGGTCGGAGCGCTCTCCCTCAACGTCACCAAGGTCGACGGCTCCTTCACCCAGGGCAAGGCGAAGACCACCACCGGCAGCGGCGGCAGCAGTGGCGGCCAGGGGCAGGCGGGCGGCAGCGGCGGCTCGGGCGGTGGCCAGCCGCAGGTCCAGGGCGGCGGCGCCGACTTCAACGTCAACAGCTACTCGGTGGTCGGCGTCGACGTCGCCCACCAGGGCCTCGGCCCGCTGGCCTCGATGAAGATCACCTCAGGGAAGACCTTCACCACGGCCCAGACCGGCACGAAGGTCGCGGTGGTCGGCACGTCGTACGCCAAGGAGAAGAAGTACAAGGTCGGCTCGACCTTCACGATCTCCGGCACCAAGTTCACGGTCATCGGCATCGCCACCCCGGACAGCAGCGAGTCCACCACCGACCTGTTCATCCCGCTGAAGCTGGCGCAGACCCTCGGCGACGCGAAGAACGAGGTCACCACGATCTACGTCAAGGCGACCGACTCCCAGCAGATCTCCACCGTGAAGAAGGAGATCCAGGCGAACGTCTCCGGTACGACGGTCACCACCTCCGCCGACCTGGCGTCCACCGTCTCCGGTTCCCTCTCCACCGCCTCCAGCCTCGCCACCAGCGTCGGCACGTGGCTGTCCGTCGCGGTGCTCGCGGCGGCCTTCCTGGTGGCGGCCCTGCTGACCTCCTCGGCGGTGTCCCGCCGGGTGCGTGAGTTCGGCACCCTGAAGGCCCTCGGCTGGCCGAGCCGCAAGGTGACCCGCCAGGTGGTCGGCGAGTCCATGGTGAACGGTCTGATCGGCGGCACCCTCGGCATCGCCATCGGCGTCGGCGCGGCCTACGCGGTCACCGCGATCAGCCCCAAGCTCACCGCCCAGCTGGGCTCCACCGGCAGCGGGGGCGGCCCGGGCGGCGGCCCCGGCCGGCAGGCCACCCAGAACACCCTGGAGATCGCGCTGACCGCGCCCGTCTCCCTCACCACCATCGGCCTCGCGGTGGGCCTGGCGGTCACCGGCGGTCTGATCGCCGGCGCCATGGGCGGCTGGCGCGCCTCCCGGATGCGCCCGGCCGACGCCCTGCGCAGCGTCTCGTAGCACCGGGACACCCCTGCGGCTTACCACCTGCGGCCTACCACCCTGTGGAGAACCCATGTACAGACTCACCGGTGTCACCAAGCGCTACACGCGGGGCAAGGAGACGGTCGAGGCGCTGCGCGGCATCGACCTGACCATCGAGGACGGCGACCAGCTCGTCATCCAGGGCCCCACGGGCGGCGGCAAGTCCACCCTGCTCCAGATGATCGGCGGCCTCGACCGCCCCACCGAGGGCAGTGTCGAGCTGGACGGCGAGGACCTGTCCCGGATCGGCGAGACCAAGCTGACCCGGCTGCGCGCCGAGAAGATCGGCATCATCTTCCAGTCGTTCAACCTCATCCCGACGCTGACCGCGCAGGAGAACGTGGAGACGGCCCTCGTGCCGCTCGGCGTCAAGCCGGCCGAGCGCCGGGAGCGGGCCGCCGAGGCGCTGCGCTCAGTGGGCCTCGGCGAGCGGCTCGGGCACGCGCCCTCCGAACTGTCCGGCGGCCAGCAGCAGCGCGTCGCGATCGCCCGCGCGCTGGTGAAGAAGCCGAAGGTGCTGCTCGCCGACGAGCCCACCGGCAACCTCGACGAGGGCACCCGCGACGACATCATGGCCCTGCTGGAGGGCCTGTGGCACGAGTACGGACTGACCTTCGTCATGGTCACCCATGACTCCTCCATCGCCCGCCGCGCCCCGCGCCTGGCCACCATCAAGGCCGGCCGGATCACCCTCACCGAGCAGGGCGGCGGACAGCGCCTCGCGCGGCAGGGGGCGGGGTACGGCGAGCCGCAGCAGGCGGCACACGGACAGCAGCCCTATGTGCAGCAGCACGGCGGCCAGGGCCACTGACGCCCGCGCCGATGCCTTTGGCCGGGGCGCGCACCCCAGGGGCCGTTCACCGTCCGAGCAGCCGGTCGATCTCGGCCAGCTGTGCCTCGGTGAGCGGCCCCTTCGCGAGCGCGCCGGCGTTCTCCTCGGCCTGGGCGACGGACCGGAAACCGGGGATGGGGACCGTGCGCGGGCTGCGTGCCCAGATCCAGCCGAGGGCACCCTGGGCGAGGGTCCGGCCCTCGCTGGTGAGTACGGACCGCACGGCCTCGATCCGCTCCACCCAGGCGGCGTCGGCACCGGTCCCGTCCCCGAACCCGGGCAGCCAGGCCGGCGGCCTGCTGCGGATGTCCCCGGCGCCGGCCCCGGCCCGCCGCCCGCCGAGCAGCCCCATGGCCAGCGGGCTGCGGTTGACCGCGGCGAGCCGCAGCTCCTCGGCCAGTGCCACGAGTCGCGGCGCGTCCTGGAGCACGTTGAGGGTGTGCTGCACGGCCGTACAGTGCGGCCCCTCGGCGAAGACGGCGGCACGGTCGGGGTCGTCGGTGCTCCAGCCGTAGCCGCGGATGAGCCCCTCCCCCACCAACTCCTCGCACACGTCGCGGAGTTCGGCGGCGCGCGCCGGGTCGGCGTCGGACAGGTGCAGCTGGTAGAGGTCGACGTGGTCGGTGCCGAGGCGGCGCAGCGAGGCGGTGAGGGCGCGGCGCACGTACGCCGGGGAGTCGTCGGCGCCGGTGAGGGTGCGGGTCTCCTCGTCGAAGACGTTGCCCCACTTGGTGGCGACGACCACCTCGTCCCGGTGCTTGCCGAGGGCGCGGCCGAGGACGCGCTCGCTGTGCCCGGCGCCGTAGGTGTCGGCGGTGTCGAAGAAGGTGACGCCGAGGTCGAGGGCGCGGTGCACGGCCCGTACGGACTCCTCGTCGTCGACCCTGCCCCAGCCGAGCGGCTGCCCCTCGGCGTCCTGCCACTCGCCGCCGATGGCCCAGCAGCCGAAGCCGAGCGCGCTGACGCGGATGCCGGAACGTCCCAGGACCCTGGTGGTGCTGTCGGTTTCCATGGGTCAGACGCTAGGAGTTGAAGTGCACACCAAGGCAAGGGCGTTGTCCGCGGGGCGGCCCGCCGGTCAGGCCTGCCCGGTCTCGAAGCGGGAGATGCGGCCGTTCTCCTCGACCGTGAAGTCCCAGCGGGTGCGCATCTCGCCCCAGGCGTCGTTGCGGTAGTGGGCGAGCAGCGAACGGCCTTCGTTGGACTCGTTGTCGACGTCGAGGTGACCGTTGGAGGAGAAGATCTCCCGGTCGATCCACTCGTCGAGGTCCCGGTCGGCGCCGTCGTCCGCCATGGTCGCGTCCGGGGTGAGCAGTTCCCGGAAGCTTTCGCGGTCGTTGGCGTTCACAGCGGTGACGAAGGCCCGCACGGTCGGGTCGCTGAGCTTGGCTGTCTTGATCGTCATGCCAGTCAGCGTCACATCGCGGCCGGGGTCCCGCCACCCGTACGGCGGCGAGGACGGGCCGTTCGGGTGTGGCGGGTGCGAGGCTGGAGACCCGTGATCCGTTGTCGCCGATGGGAGTCACCGTGACCTGCTACGACCGACGTGATGTGGGGCTGCTGCTGCTCCGGCTGGGCACCGGCGGGGTGCTGGCCGCGCACGGCGCGCAGAAACTGCTCGGCTGGTTCGGCGGGGGCGGGATCGCGGGCACCGGCCAGTTCATGGAGTCGGTCGGGTACGCGCCCGGCAAGCAGAGCGCGATGGCGGCGGGGCTCGCGGAGGCGGGCGGCGGCACGCTGCTGGCGCTGGGCCTGGCGACCCCGGCGGCGGGGGCCGCGGCGGCCGGGGCGATGGCGGGCGCCGCCGCGCTGCACATGCCGAACGGCTTCTTCGCCCAGGAGGGCGGCTACGAGTACGCGGCCTCCCTGGGCCTGACCGCGGCGGGCCTCGCCGTCACGGGCCCCGGCCGGCTGTCCCTGGACCACGCCCTCGGCCATGTCCTCGACCGGGGCTGGATGGTCCCGGCGGCGCTGGGCGTGACCGCGGCGGCGACGACCGTGGTGATCGGCGCCCGGAACAGGCGGGTGCAGCGGGCCAAGGAGGGGGAGCAGGAGGCGCTGTTCGAGGAGTGAGCGCCGGGCGGGGCCGACGGGGCAGACTCTCCGGCATGACGGAACAGCGAACCCCACCCCCCACCCCCTGACCCGGCTCCCGACCTGTGGACCTCGGTCGAGGACCTCTGGACCTGGCTGGACGCCCACCGCGGGCACGACGGCGAGACCGGCCTCGTCCTGCGCATGCTCAAGCTCACCGAGGAGGTCGGCGAGGTCGCCCAGGCGGTGATCGGCGCGACCGGCCAGAACCCCCGCAAGGGCGTCACCCACTCCTGGGAGGACGTGCAGGGCGAACTGTGCGACGTGGTGATCACAGCACTGGTGGCACTGCGCACCCTGACCCCGGAGGCGAGGGAGGTCTTCGAGGGGCACCTGGCACGGGTGCGGGAACGCTCGCTCACCCCCTGATGCGCGTCCGGCCCGGGGTCAGGGTCACGTGCTGCTTGCCGCCGGGCAGGACGACGGTGGCGCGGGCCGTGGGCGGGACGTCGACGGTGATCTGTCGAAGGTGCCGCGCGCCCAGTCCACCGAGGGGAGAAGCGCGTGGTGGCTCTCAGGGGGTGTTCTGTGCCGCCGCCGTCGACGTGTAGAACACCGACCTGCCCTGCTTGCCGCGCTGGGCGAGGCTCTTGGCGACCAACCCCTCCAAGGTCGTACGGATCACCGTCGTCTTGATGGTCCGGCCGGGCTGGCCGGACCTGATGGCCTCGGCGACCTCGACCGCGGAGCGCGGCTCCCGCTGCTGTTCGAGATAGGTGCGCACGGCGTCGACGAGAGACGGCTTCGCCTCGGCAGGGGCCGCCTCAGCCGGGGTCGCCGTGCCGGTCTCCGCCTTGCGGGGGCTTGCCTTGCCGGCGTCCGCCTTGCGGGGGCTTGGCTTGCGGGAGCCGGTCTTGCCGGAGGTGGCCGCGCCGGAGCTTGCCTTGCGGGAGCCGGCCCTGCCTCGGCCGGCCGCGCCGGAGCTCGCCTTGCCGGAGCTCGCCTGGCCGGAGTCCGCGGCCCCGCTCGGCGCGGGCCCGGTCTTCTGACGTGGTACGACGGCCACGGTGACCTCTGCGGCCTTCGCGTCACCGGCGGACGCGGGCGCCTCGGCGGACCGGTCGGGCTCGGGGGCGCCGGTGGGCTCGACGGCCTCGGCGGACGCTGCGGAGTCGGTAGCCTCGGTGGCCCGGGGCGACTCGGCTCCCTCCGCGGCGTCGGGTGCGGAAGTCCCCGCCTCCGGGGCCAGCGCCTGGCGCAGCCGCTCCAGCACCACCCTGTTCTCCCGCAGCGCGCGCAACTGCCCTTCGAGGTCGGCGATCTCGGCGCCGAGACGCTCCTGTTCCGCCGCGTTCAGATCGAGGTCCTGCTGGATGCGCTCACCATACTGAGAAGCCAGTTCGGTGCTCGGTGACTCAGACATACGGCTGACCTCTCCTCGGTGTGCTCGATGCGGGGTACAGAGTACGCATCCACGGGACGTCCCACCGCCCGTCGGTGGCAACCCGTTCGCGAAGGCGCTGCGTCACCGGGACCGCTCGACGCTCCAGTACGGCAGTGCCTCGAAAAATCCGACCGCCTCGCTCCGCCACCGTTCGCGCCAGCCGCCGGCGACCAGAACCGCCTGGTCGGCATGGGCTCGCATCGACTCCCGCAGCCGTTCCCGCACCCCGCGCTCCTCGGCGATCCCCCGGACGAGGGCGATCGTCTCGTCGCTGCACCTGCCGTCCCCCAGGGCCGCCTCCACCACGCGCCGCTCCGCCCCGCCGACCGAGGACAGCAGCGCGGCCACGACATAACTGCGCCTGCCGTCCCGGACATCGGTCCCGACCGGCTTCCCCGTCTCCTTGCCGTCCCCGAAGAGATCCAGGTAGTCGTCCCGCATCTGCGCGCAGATCCCGACGAGCCGCGCGTACCGCCGCAGTTCCCCGGCATACCGCTCCGGTTCCTCGCCGGCCGCAAGCAGCCCCAGGTGCAGCGGGGCGAGCAGCGAGTACCGGGCGGACTTGAAGTCGGCGACCTGGTGCAGGACCTCGTCGTCCGGGACCGTGTCGCCGAGGTCCCGTTCCAGGTCGACGACCTGCCCGAGCACCGTCTCGGCGGCGGCCCGGGTCAGCACCTCGACCATGGCCTGCCGCACCGACATGTCGGCCTGCGCCCCGAGCAGCACCCGCACGGCCAGCGCCAACGCGAGGTCACCGGCGAGCACGGTGAGCCCGAGGGCCGTCCGGGGCCGGCCGGGGAACCGCTCACGGTAGGCGTAGTAGGTGGACGGCCCACCGCGCCGGACGGCACTGTCGTCGATGAGGTCGTCGTGGATCAGCCCGTGGGTGTGCAGGAGTTCCACGCCGAGGGCGGCGTGGTCCAGCGCGGCGACGGGTTCGTGCGTCACGAGCCGCGCCGCCTCCCGCAGCACCACCACCCGGATCCGTTTGCCGCCACGCAGGGTCAACTCCCGTACCATCGCAAGACTCTCCTGGGCGAAGACGCCGTAGGACGGGACGTCGAGGCGGCCGTCGTCGCCAAGAGAATCGAAGTACCGCACGAGCAGCTTCTCGAAGTCCTGGACGTGACCGGCGAGTCGGTCCGTCAACGGATTGTCGGCACCGGGTGTGTCGGACATGGCGGGGAGGCTCCTGACCGGGCAGGCGGACGCGGACGCTCCATGATGCGCGACACGGTGTCACAGAGCCGGCGGCAGGCCCCACGTCTGCAGGGCGTAGGGCCGCCCCTTCTCCTCCCCCTCGACCAGTGGCACGTCGAGCAGCCGGAACCCCGCCTTGGTGGCCACGGCGACACTGGCGGCGTTCTCGGCTTCCAGCTCCAGGAAGACCCGCCCCACGCCCAGTTGCTCGAACGCGTATGCGGCCATGACCCGCACCGCCCGCACCGCCAGCCCCTGGCCACGGTGCGCCGGGCCGATCGCGTAACCGATCTCCGCGCCCTCGGGGGCCGGCCGCAGCATCACCTCACCGAGCGGCGCGCCGCCGTCGACGGTGACGGCGAGCAGAATGGTCGTACCCTCCGCCCGCAGCTGCCGGGCCCTCTCCAGCCGTGCGACGGCGGCCGCTTCGTCGAAGGGCGAGACGATCGGCGTCCAGTACGCGATGTCGGGATGGTCGAACAGCTCCGGCATCGCGGCCAGGTCCGCCTCCGTCCAGTCCCGCAGAACAAGCCCTTCGTCCGCGAGCTCGATCCGCTCGGGCAGCGGTATCGGGGTGCCGCTCATGATGCCGTTCCTCCCTGACCTGACGAGACGGGGCAGCATAACCGGCCGTGAGCCCCACCGCGGCGAAGTAGTGCGCGGTAGCCGAACCCACCCCATCGAAAAACCTCCGCATCGTAAAAGGAATGCAAATCGCCAGGACGCTTGATCCTCACTTGAGTGCGACTTGATCCACCTGCGTAACACTCAATCCAGCGACAAATCGAGTGACTGTTCACCGAGTGTCCTGGAGTTGGAATAATGCTTGATGTCGGCGTGATCGGCGGAGGGCCTGGTGGGCTTTTCCTCGCCCGCCTCCTGCTGATGCGGGGAATAGCGACGCGGGTCCACATACGTGAGCGAAACCCCGTGGGGGCGACGTTCGGATTCGGGATCGTCTTCTCCGACCGGACGATGTCGGCCTTGCATGCGGCGGACCCCGAGACGCATGAGCGCATCGTTGCGGCCAGCCGTTCCTGGCGGGACATGGAGGTGCGCGTCGGCGGGCGGGAGCTCCGGTACGGCGGGTACGGCTTCACGGCCATCGCCCGCCGTGTGCTGCTGGACATCCTGCAGGAGCAGGCCCTGGCCAGCGGTGCACGGCTGGACTACCGCACCGAGGCGGACGCGGCGGAGCTGGGAGGCGAACACCAGCTCGTCGTGGCGGCCGACGGGGTGGGTTCGGCCACGAGGGACGCACGCAGGGAAACATTCGGAACCACGGTCGAGCAGGGCTCCGCCAAGTTCATCTGGTACGGCACCACGGCACCGACGGAGCGAGTGACGTTCCCCTTCGTGAAGACCGCATTCGGAGTCTTCGCCGCACATACCTATCCATTCGCCGACGGTCTCAGCACCTTCATCGTGGAAACCGACGAGCAAGCCTGGCGCGCCGCCGGAATGGATGTCTCGACGGAACGGTCGAATGAACCGGGCGAGAGCGACGAGTATTCTCAGCAGTTGATGGAGGAGGTGTTCGCCGACCATCTCAAGGGGCATCCGCTGCTTGTGAACAACAGCCGCTGGGCGAATTTCCGAGTGGTCCACAACCGGGTCTGGTGGCACGACAACCTGGTGCTCCTCGGTGATGCAGCGCACACCGCTCACTTCTCCGTCGGCTCGGGAACGAAGCTCGCGATGGAGGACGCGATCGGTCTGGCCGATGCTCTCGGACAGTGGGGCGGCACCGGCCCGCGAACCGTCACCGCCGCCGACCTGGCCCCCGCTTTCAAGTCGTACGAGGAGGCCCGTCGACCGGAGGTGGCCCGCACCCAGGGGTGGGCGGCTCCCAGCATGCGGTGGTGGGAGACCTTCGCGCAGCGGATCGACCGGGACCCGGAGAGGTTCGGGTTCCACTTCCTGACCCGTACGCCGGCCATCAGCCTGGCAGGACTACGACGCCGCCACCCCGAACGCATCGCCGCGGCTGAGTCGGCCTTCGTCGTGGCGGCCCGGGGACCCGGCGTCGCGACGGCCGGGTCCGACACGTCGGCGTCCGAGGGCCGCACCCCGCACGCGCTGGCATTCCCCCTGCGGCTGGGCGACACGGTGCTCCGCAATCGGATGCTCAGTGTGGTTCCTCCGTCGCTCGGCCAGCCGGACGCCTGCGTGGCTCAGGCGCTGGCGGGGAACGGCCTCGTTCTCGCCGACTGGAGCAGCGCCGCCCGTATGCCCGGCTCCCGGACCGGTCCGGGAGCCGGGCCGGTCTCCGGGGAGAGCGGGCAATGGCGCAGGGCCGTCCGCGAGGCGGGGCTCGCCGGTGCGCTGCTCGGCGCGGTCGTGGACGGCGAAGAGGTCCGGGCACAGCCCCGGGACGGGCTCCTGGACCTGCCGGTGCTGGTCCTGCTGCTCGACGAACCGACGCCGGACACCTTCACCCGCGCCTTCGCCGCGCTGCCCACGAGGGAAACCGGCCGGCAGCTCCTCGTCGGCCTCAGGTACCCCGACGGCCGTCCGACCCGACAGCACGCCGACCGCTTGTCGGCCTGCGCATCGGCAGCCGCGGCGGCGGGCGCGGCCGGCGTCCACCTGCGGCTGCCCGAACCCGGCACCTCGACGAAGCCGGCCGCCTCAGCGGGAGAGGACGACTGGACGGTGGTCCTGGAACTGGCCGACCGTCTTCGTACCGAGTCCGGACTCCCCCTGATCATCGACGCCGTCGGGGGCTGGGCCCTCGACGCGCCGGGACATGCCGCCGACAACTGGCCCGCCCGTCTGCACACAGCGCTCGTCGCAGGGCGCGTGGACGCCGTGGCGTCGTGGCCTCTGGCGCTCTCGCCCTGCTGACGCAGCCGGTCCTTTCTCACCCCACCGCTCACCACCCTGGCCAAGCCCTATCGAGTGGAGATCGCCCAGATGACTGTTTCCCACGAGCTCGACGAGGCACAGCGCCCGTCGAACGAGTCCGAGTCGACGCATGTCGTCCGAAGAACGCCGGAACCGATCGCTGTCGTCGGCATGGGCTGCCGGTTCGCCGGCGGCGTCGACTCTCCCCAGGACTACTGGCGGCTCCTGATGGAGCGTCGTGACGGCATCGGGGAAGTGCCGCAGGAGCGCTGGGAGTCCTACGAGGAGGCCGGCCCCCAGAACACCGCGGCTCTGCGCAAGGTGACCCGCGGCGGCGGTTTCCTGGACGACATCGCGGGCTTCGACGCCGACTTCTTCGGCATCCTGCCCCGTGAGGCGGAGCTGATGGATCCCCAGCAGCGCATCGTGCTCGAGGTCGCCTGGGAAGCGCTCGAGCACGCCGGGATACGGCCGCGCTCGCTGGCCGGCGGGGACGCGGGCGTCTTCATCGGCGTCGGTTCCGACGACTACGGACGCCGGATGCTGGAGGACCTGCCGCGGATCGAGGCGTGGACGGGGATCGGCGCTGCCTTCTGCGCGGTGGCCAACCGCGTCTCCTACACGCTCGACCTGCGCGGATCGAGCCTGGCGGTGGACACCGCCTGCTCCGCGTCGCTGGTCGCACTCCACCTGGCGTGTCAGGCGCTGCGCTCCGGTGAGTGCCCGGTGGCGCTGGCGGGCGGTGTGAACATCATGGCCGGCCCTGGGCTGACCATGGTCCTGGACGCGGCCGGCGCGGTCTCGCCGGACGGGCGCAGCAAGTCCTTCGACGCCGCTGCCGACGGCTACGGCCGTGGTGAGGGCGCCGGCGTCGTCGTACTCAAGCGGCTTTCCGACGCGCAGCGCGACGGCGACCGGATCCTCGCGGTCATCCGCGGCAGCGCGGTCAACCAGGACGGCCGCACGAACGGCATCATGGCGCCCAGCGAGGAGGCCCAGGCGCACCTGCTGCGCCAGGCCTACCGGTCCTGCGGTGTCGACCCCGCCACCGTCGACTACGTCGAGGCACACGGAACCGGCACCCGGGCCGGTGACCCGATCGAGGTCGGGGCGATGGCCCGGGTCTTCGGCCCGCGGCCGGCCGACCGGCCCTGCCTGGTGGGCTCCGTCAAGCCCAACATCGGGCATCTGGAGGCCGGTGCGGGCGTGGCCGGGCTGATCAAGGCCGTGCTCGCGCTGCACCACGGCGAGATCCCGCCGCAGGCCGACTACTTCACCACCCCCAACCCGGCCATCCCCTGGGACGAGGCGGGGCTGAAGGTCGTCACCGAACCCACCCCCTGGCCGGCCGGCGACCGCCCGCGCCGAGCCGGTGTCTCCGGCTACGGTTACGGTGGCACGATCAGCCACCTCGTCCTTGAGGAGGCCCCTGCCCCGGTTTCCGTCCCGACGGCCCGTCAGCAGGCCGGGAGCGACACTCCGGGCACGCTGCTCCTCCCGCTGTCCGCGGCCACCGAGGCGGGCGTGCGCGCCCAGGCCGGACGCCTGGCCGGGTGGCTGACCGGAACCGGCGACGGGACGCCGTTGGCCGACGTCGCGTCCACGCTGTCGGTGCACCGCGACCACGTCCAGTCCCGGGCCGCCGTCGTGGCGGCCGACCGGGAGCAGGCCGTGGCGCGGCTCACCGCCCTGGCCGAGCAGCGCCCCGAGGACGGGGTGGAGACCGGTGCCGTGCTTCCCGCGGTCGGCGACGCGGTCTGGGTGTTCTCCGGCCACGGCGCCCAGTGGATCGGCATGGGCCGCGAACTCCTCGAGAGTGAGCCGGTGTTCGCCGCGGTGCTCGACGAGATCGGGCCGGTCTTCCTGGAGGAGATCGGGTTCTCTCCCCGCCAGGTGCTGATCGACGGTGATCTCGTCGAGGTGGACCGGATCCAGCCGATGATCTTCGCGATGCAGGTGGCGCTCTCCGCCGTGTGGCGTTCGCGCGGCCTGCGGCCGTCCGCCGTGATCGGCCACTCGGTCGGCGAACTCGCCGCCGCGGTCGAGGCCGGCATCCTGAGCCTGCTCGACGGCTCCCGGCTGATCTGCCGGCGCTCCGCACTGCTGCGCCGGGTCGCGGGCAAGGGCGCGATGGTCATGGTGAACCTGCCCTTCGACGAGGTCGACGAGCGCCTGGCCGGCCGGGCGGGCATCAACGCCGCCATCGCCGCCTCCCCCGGCTCCACCGTGGCAGCCGGTGGCGTCGACACCGTCGCGGCGGTCGCCACCGGCTGGGAGGCACAGGGCCTGACCGTCCGCAGGGTCGCCTCCGACGTCGCCTTCCACAGCGACCACATGGACCCGCTCCTCGACGAACTGCGACGGGCGGCCGACGACCTGCGGCTGAACGAGCCGGTGATCCCCGTCTACAGCACCGCCCTCGCCGACCCGCGCAGCAGCGCCCCACGCGACGGCGACTACTGGGCCGCCAACCTGCGCAACCCGGTCCGTTTCGCCGGTGCCGTCCAGGCGGCCGCCGAGGACGGCCACCGCGCCTTCCTGGAGGTGTCCGCCCATCCCGTGGTCGCCCACTCGATCGTGGAGACCCTGGGTGAGGCCGGCATCGACGACATCGTCGTCGCGCACACGCTGCGCCGGAACAAGCCGGAGCTCGACACCCTGCTGGCCAACGCCGCCGCCCTGTTCAGCCACGGCGTCCCGGTCGACTGGTCCGCGACCGTCCGCGGCACGCTGGTCGACCTGCCGGTCCGCGCCTGGCAGCACCGGCCGTTCTGGTACGGCTCCGCGCCGACGGCCCAGCTCGGCGGCGGACAGCACGACCCGCTGAGCCACACCCTGCTCGGCCGCCGGGTCACCGTCAACGGCGCCACCCCGTCGCGGCTCTGGCAGACCTACCTGGACGAGAGCTGCCGTCCCTACCCGGGCGACCACCCGGTCCAGGGCGTCGAGATCATCCCGGCGACGGTGCTGCTGAACACGTTCTTCACCGCCGCCGCGGACGGAGCCTCGGTCCCCGGTCTCACCGAGGTCAACCTGCGTGTGCCGGTGGCCGTCAGCACCCCGCGCGAGGTGCAGGTGGTGCTCCAGGAGGGCGCGCTGCGCATCGCCTCGCGCATCGTCGGCGCCGAGGAGGCCGACTCGGACGGCGCCTGGCTCACCCACACGACCGCGGTGGTCTCCCCGGCCACCCGGGTGGGCGCGCGCCGGCTGGACCCGGCCGAGATCCGCTCACGCTGCCCGGAGGTGCTGCCCGAGGAGTATGTGATCGACCGACTCGCCGGCATCGGCGTGGCCGCCATGGGCTTCCCCTGGCAGGTGCGGGAAATGCGGCGTGGTGAGGGGGAGTTGGCCGCCGTCGTCCGTGCCGTGCCGGACGGCTCCGCGCCGCCCTCCTGGGCGAGCGTCCTGGACGCCGCCCTCTCCATCGCCTCGGTGGCCTTCCCGGGCAGCCCGGTCCTGCGGATGCCGGCCCACATGCACGAGGTCGCTCTGCTCGGGGACTGCCCGGCGGAGGTCGTCCTGCACGCGCGCTGCGTCGACGGTCTGGCCGCGGTGGACACCGTGGACGTGCTGATCGCCGATTCCGACGGCCAGGTCGTCGCCCGCTTCGGCGGGCTGCGGTACGGCGTCCTCGACGGCGATCCCGGCGCGACCGCGAGCCCGCGCCGCCTGGTGAGCGAGCTGTCCTGGCAGGCGGCGGACGCGTCCGCGGACCACGGGCCGCTGACCGAAGTGGTGCTGCTGGGCGACCCCGGGGCCGCCCGTCTGATCGGCGAGGGCTTCTCGCGGGCAGGCGTCGCCTGGCGGGCGGCCGCCGGCCCGGAACAGCTCGGGACGGTCGGCGCCGGGACCGCGGTCCTCGTCGTGCCGGACCGCGAGCACGGGCCGGCCACGGCCGGGGTCGCCGCCTCCTGGTTGCTGACCCGTACGGTTCAGCGGCTGGCCCGACAGCAGTCCGGCGAGCGTCCGGTCGTGCGCGCGGTGACGCGCGGCGTCCGGGAGAGCCTGCGGCAGGAAGCGCTGGGCGACTCGGTGTTGTGGGGTCTCGGCCGGGTGCTGGCCGGTGAGCACCCGGACCTGTTCGCGGGGGTCGTCGACCTCTCCCCGCGTCCGACCGACGAGGAGCTGGCGGCCCTGGTCGGCCTGGTCCGCGAGGACGCCGGACGGCACCCCGGTGAGGAGGTCGTCTCCCTGCGCGGGGTCCTGCGCGAGGTGCCGAGGCTGGTGGCGGTCGAGCGTGAGCCGGAGCGAGCCGCCCTGGAGTGCCGTGCCGACGGCACCTACCTGGTCACCGGTGGTCTCGGGGTGCTGGGTCTCGAGGTGGCCGCCTGGCTGGCGGGCCGGGGAGCCCGACGCCTCGTGCTGGCGGGCCGGACGGCTCTGCCGCCGCGCTCGCAGTGGAGCACGGTCTCGGATCCCGCGACACGTCAACGGGTCGATGCGGTACAGATGCTGGAGGGACTGGGCGTCACGGTGCGCACGGTCGCCGTCGACGTCGCCGACCGCGAGGCCCTCGCGGCGGCGCTCGACCCGGAGACGCTGGGGCTGCCCCCGATCCGCGGCGTCGTGCACGCGGCCGGTGTGCTCGACAACCGGATGGCCGTCGACGTCGACGAGGCGTCGTTGACCGCCGTGCTGCGGCCCAAGGCCGCGGGCGCCCTGGCCCTGCACGAGCTCTTCCCCGCCGGTGTCCTCGACTTCATGGTCCTGTTCTCCTCCTGCGGCCAGCTTCTCGGCCTGCCCGGCCAGGCCAGCTACGGCTCGGCCAACGCCTTCCTGGACGCGCTGGCCTGGCACCGCACGGCCCTCGGCGACCGCACACTGAGCGTCGCCTGGACCTCCTGGCGCGGGTTGGGGATGTCGACGTCCTCCGAGCTGATCGACATCGAGCTGGCCGCCCGCGGCACCGGGGACATCTCGGCCGCCGAGGCCTTCCGGAGCTGGGAGTTCGTCTCCCGGTACGACCTGCCCTACGCGGCGGCCATGCGGATCCTGCCGCCGGAGCCCGGCGCGGAGCGGCCTCGGCTCCTGGCCGAGCTGGCCGTCCCCGAGGCCGACACGCTCGGCCAGGCGGAGACGGAGTGGGCGGCGCTGGCCCCCGAGGAACTGCGCGGCTACCTGGTGGACGAGGTCCGTGCCCAGGTCGCCGGCGAGCTGAAGTTCGACCCGGACACCTTCGACGTCCGCCGCCCGCTCATGGAGATGGGCCTGGACTCGGTGATGACCGTGGTGATCCGGCGCCGGCTGGAGAAGATCTTCCGGCTCTCGCTGCCGAGCACCCTGCTCTGGGACCGCCCCACGGTGGCCGCCATCGGCGAGTTCCTGTTCGAGCGGCTCCAGGCCGCGGGCGCCGAGGAGACGCAGGGACAGGAGCCGGAGTTGATCGAGCCGCTCGTCGGCTGACCGGCTCGGGCCACCGTCGCACGGCCCCGGCGGGCTGAACGACCCGGCCTGCCGAACGACTGAACCCACGATGCCGCCCGGCTCGCACGAGCTGCCGGCCGGGCGGCACCCACAAGGGAGGGGAGAAGATGATGCGCACCGGCGTGGTCGGCTGGCCTCGGGAGGCCGCCGACCGGTACGTCGCCTCGGGACTGTGGCGGCGGCGACCGCTGGGCAGTTGGGTGTGGGACTGGGCGGACCGCTTCGGGCACCGCACCGCGGTGGTGGACGGCGCGATCCGGCTCAGCTATCGCGAACTCGCCGAGCGGACGGATTCGCTGGCGGAGCGTTTGATCGGGCTCGGTCTCCAGAACGGCGACAATCTGTTGGTGCAGTTGCCCAACTGCTGGGAGTTCCTCGGCCTGTTCCTGGCCTGCCAGCGGATCGGGGTGGCGCCGCTGCTGGCACTGCCGGCGCACCGGGAGCACGAGCTGGCCTATCTGGCGGACCTCGCGGACGTCGCGGCGATCGTGGTACCGGACACTCTGCGTGGCTTCGACCATCAGTCGCTGGCCGCGCGGATCGCCGCGGAACGCCGGCGGAGCTGCCCGGTGCTGGTGCTCGGTGGCGAGCCGGATCCCGGGCATCTGGATCTGCCGGCGATGCTCAGCCCGGTGTCCGGCGCCCTGGAACGGCGTGCCCGGCTCGACGCGTTGGCCCCGGAGCCCGAGGAGGTCGCGTTCTTCCTGCTCTCCGGTGGGACGACCGGCCTGCCGAAGATCATCGCGCGGACCCACAACGACTACGAGTACAACGTGCGTCGCTCCGGCGAGATCTGCGGCTTCTCCGCGGAGACCGTCTACCTCGCGGTACTGCCGGTGGCCCACAATTTCGCACTGGGCTGTCCGGGGGTGCTCGGCGCCCTTTCCGTCGGCGGCCGGGTCGTGATGTGCCCGTCGCCGCGTGCTGCGATCGCCTTCCCGGAAATGGCCCGGGAACGGGTCACGATCACCTCCGTGGTCCCGGCTGTCGCCCGTACCTGGCTCGAGGCCGCCGCTGCCGCAGGGCCGGACCTGGAGAGCCTGCGTGTGCTGCAGGTCGGGGGGTCGGTGCTGCCGGCCGATCTGGCGCAGCGCCTCGCCCCGACGCTGGGCTGCACCCTTCAGCAGGTGTTCGGGATGGCAGAGGGGCTGCTCAACTACACCCGGCTGACCGACTCGCCGTTCGTGGTCAGTACCACCCAGGGCCGGCCGATCTCCGAAGCGGACGAGCTCCTGATCGTCCGCCCCGACGGCCGGCCCGTCGAGGAGGGAGAGACCGGTGAACTGCTGACGCGGGGCCCTTACACGCCGCGGGGCTACTTCCGCGCGCCGGAGCACAATGCCCGCGCCTACACGCCGGACGGCTGGTATCACTCCGGTGATCTGGTGCGCCGCCACCCGAGCGGCAACCTGGTCGTCGAGGGCCGTATCAAGGACCAGGTCAACCGGGGTGGCGAGAAGATCGCGATCGACGAGGTGGAAGACCTTGTCCGCCGGGTGCCCGGGGTCGCCGACGCGGCCGCCGTCGCCCTGCCCCACCCCGTCCTCGGGGAGTGCGTGGGGGTGTGCGTCGTTCCCGTACCCGGCACGGAACCGACGCTGGCACGTGTCCGGGCGCACTTCGAGGAAGGCGGAGTCGCGGCCTACAAGCACCCGGACGAACTGCGGCTCGCGCCGACGCTGCCGCTGACGGCGGTGGGCAAGGTCGACCGCAAGCGGCTGCTGGACCTGTTCGCCGTCCCCCGGCCCACCGCAGAACCCACCCTCGGCCGTACCGCCTGACGGACCGAGCCGACCTTCGATCGAAGGAGTCGATCCATGACCGACCAAGTCCCTGAGGTCGTGTTGCCGCCCGAGCTCGCAGGGCTGCGCCTGAAGGGCGTGGACCACCTCGCCTGGGTGACCTGGAAGCCCGAGGAGACCGTGCGGTTCTACCGTGACGTGCTGGGTCTCCCCCTGGTTCACGCGATCACCGCCACCGGCTGGGTGAGCGAGACCTTCCCCGACTTCGTCCACTTCTTCTTCGCCCTCGGCAACGGCGATCACCTGGCCTTCTTCTACTACTTCGGCCTTCCCGAGGAGGAGCAGCCCGGGGACCTGATGCACCGGTCCCGGCACCTGGCGCTGCACGTCGACACCGAGCAGGAGCTGCTCGACTGGCGGGCCCGGCTCAAGGCACACGGTGTGCGGGTCACGCCGCCCCTCGCGCACGAGCTGCTGGAGTCCCTCTACTTCGACGACCCCAACGGGATCCAGCTGGAGATCACCCGCCCGCTGCGCCCGTTCGCGCCCATCGACGCCCGAGACGCCGAACTCACCCTGCGCGCCCTGTCCGATGTCACCCGCAACGGGAAGCCGACCGTCGAGGAGATGTGGCGCCGCAAGGGAGAGCTGTCCCGAGCCCACACCGAGGAGCAGAACCGATGACCACCCTGTACGTGCTCGACATCCCCGAGTTCGGTGCCTTCGTGGAGGCCGCCGAGAACCAGGACATGACGGTCCGCCGGGCCGGCGACTACGTCGAGGTGACCACGGACGGCCCGCTGGAGATCCAGCGGGCGCAGGTGGGGGCCAGGCCCGCGATCTGGTTCGCGGCCCTGACCGCGGGCTACCGAGGACGCCTGGTCACCTTGGACGAGGACCGCCTGCTGCTGGCCGAGACGTGATCACAGGTGTGCGGCCCGTGCCTCATCCCTGATCCCGGCGCGTGGCGGAGTGCCGGCCCAGCAACGTGCCGGTGGCGTCGAGGAAGGGCAGCAGTCCCGGGGCGCGCTCCCCGTCGCGCCGCCAGGTCGCGTGGATCGGGGCCTCGTACTGCAGCCCCTGCCACGGGACCAGGCCGACGGTCCCCCGGGCCAGGTCCGCGGCCACCGCGATCTGCGGCAGCAGGGCACAACCCATGCCGGCCGCGACGCATGTCCGCAGGGCGCCGATGCTGGTGAGTTCCGCCGCGACCCGAGGGCGGGGCCCCGGCGCGGACCCGAGGGCCTCCTCGAACATGAGCCGGTAGCTGCAGCCGGACTCCGTCACCAGGAAGTCGACACCGGCGAGATCGGAGGTGGTCACCGACTCCCGTCGCGTCAGCGGGTGGTCCTTGGGGGCCACGACGACGACCGGTTCCGGCACCAGCGGCATGCTCTCCAGGTCCGGATGGTCCGGGGGCGCACCGAAGGTGAAACAGAGGTCCAGGGCTCCGTCACGCACGCCGCCGCGGCACTCCTCCCGGTTGCCGGGGCGAAGCACCACATGCACCTTCGGGCAGTCCTCACGGAAGCGGGTGAGCAGCGAGGGGAGCCGGTAGACGCAGAGCGTCTCCGGTGCCCCGATCAGCAACTCTCCTCCAGGGCTGCCGACCTCGGTGACGGCCGCCCTGGCCTCCTCGGCGAGGGAGAGCATCTTCTCGGCGTAGTCGACCAGGCGGCGACCGGCCGGGGTGAGCCGTAGACCGCGGTTGGATCGCTCGAACAGGGGCACACCCAGGTCCTGTTCCAGCGCCTTGATCTGTTCGGTCACGCTCGACTGCGCGTAGTTCAACCGCTCGGCGGCGCGCGTGACGTTCAAGGCGTCCGCCACGGTGCGGAACGTACTGAGCTGCCGCAGTTGCATGATGCTGTCCCCCCGGCCTCGGCATCGGTTCTCCCGATGATGCCATCGGAAGCTCCCGTTTCCGATCGGCTTCCGCTGTTGTCAAGCTGTTGTTCCAACCTCTTCGACGGCCACCACTCTCCAACCCGGCCATTACCGCTTCATGAAAGGTGTGTCATGTCTGCGCCAACTACGCAGGCCTCCGGCGTCTCCAGCGAGGCGCTCGCCGAGAACCCAGGACGGCGGCGACTGCTGCTCGTCGGGCTCTCGCTCGGCTACTTCATGGTTCTCCTCGACACCAGTGTGGTGAATGTCGCGCTGCCCGCCATCCGCAGCGACATCGGAGGCGGACTGTCCGGGCTGCAGTGGGTGGTCAACGGCTACACCCTGACGTTCGCCGCACTGCTGCTCACCATGGGTGCGCTGTCCGACCGGTTCGGCGGCCGCCGGGTCTTCATCGTCGGCACCTGGGCCTTCCTGCTCGCGTCGCTGATCACGGTCTTCTCGCCGAACCTCGGCATGCTGATCACCATGCGCGCCCTGCTCGGCATCGCGGGTGCGGCGCTGCTGCCCTCCTCCATGGCCGTCATCGCCACCACCTTCACCGACCCGGCTCAGCGCGCCCGCGCACTCGGCTCCTGGGCGGCCATCACCGGCGCCGCGCTGGCCGCCGGACCGGTCCTCGGCGGCGTGCTCACCGACGCCCTCGGCTGGCGCAGCATCTTCGCCATCAACGTGCCCGTGGCACTGGTCAGCGTGCTCGTCGCGCGCGCCCACGCGCCCGAGACCAAGCGGAACACCAGCCGCGGGGTGGACCTGCCCGGCCAGATCAGCGCGGTGCTGGCGCTCGCCGGGCTCACCTTCGGCGTGATCCAGAGCGAGAACCTCGGCTGGAGCTCGAAGCCGGTGCTGGCGGCGCTCGCGGTCGCCCTGGTGGCCGGGGCCGCGTTCCTGGTCGTGGAACGCCGACCGGCCGGGCCGCGCGGCCCCATGCTCCCGCTGATGCTCTTCCGCAACGCCACCTTCTCGGCCAGCGTGCTCAACGGCCTGCTCGTCAACTTCGGCCTGTCCGGGCTGCTGTTCGTCATGTCCCTCTACTTCCAGCAGGCGCGCGGCCTGTCCGCCCTGCTGGCCGGCTGCGCCTTCCTGCCGCTCACCCTGCCGACGGCCTTCAACCCCGTCTACACGGGCCGGCTGGTCGCGCGATCCGGGCCGCGGAAGCCGTCCGTACTGGGCTTCGGACTCCTGACGGTCGGCGCGGGCGTTCTCGCGGCCGGCATCACGGGCACCGGAACGGCGAACACCCTGCTGATCGGGCTCGCCCTGCTGGCCTTCGGCTTCGGGGTGTCCTTCGCGATTCCGTCCCTGGTGACGGCGACGGTCTCGGCCACGCCGAAGGAGCAGGTCGGCATCGCGTCTGGCGTGCTGAACTCCGCACGCCAGACCGGTGCCGTCATCGGGGTCTCGGTACTCGGCTCGGTGCTGCACGCCGCCTCCGGCCCCACGGACGGGAGCCGCACCGCGCTGATCATCGCCACAGCGGCGCTCCTGCTCGGCCTGCTGCTGTCCGTCGGCTTCATCGGACGGAACAAGCAGTCGGCCTAGAGGGCCCACCGGTTGCATGCCGTCGGCGCCCCGTCGGCATGCAACCGGAAAAAACCACCGTACACAGCAAAATCAGGAGCATGACAATATCGGTCTGATCGCTCGCACTCTGACCCGGGGGGGAAAGGCAGTTGCACGTCAACGTACTTGGCACACTGAGCGCCCGTATAGGCAAGATCTCCGTCCATCCGACCGCTCTCAAGCAGCGCAGAGTCCTGGCCCTGCTCGCCGTGTCCCCAGGAATGGTCTCCAACGACCAGCTCATCGAGGAGATCTGGGAGGAAGCCCCGCCCAAGAGCGCGGTGACCGCGCTGCAGACCTATGTGCTCGCCCTCCGCAAACGCATCAGTGACGCCGGCGTGGACGGGAAACGGGTCCTCGTCACTCGTGACGGGGGCTACCAGATCAGGCTCGCCGACGGCGGGTTGGACGCCCGCGTCTTCGGGGAGCGCGTGCAGGCCGGTCACCGGCTCGCCGCTGCCCGCGACTTCCAGGGCGCGGTCGACGCGTATCGCACGGCCGAGAGCCTCTGGCGCGGCGGCCCGTTCACCGACGTCTCACCCGGCCCGCTCCTCGCCATCGAAGCGGCTCGCCTGGAGGAGATGCGCATCGGCGCGATCGAGGGCCGCATCGAGGCCGAGCTGCGCCTGGGGCGCCATCGCAGCGTCGTGAGTGAACTGAGCGCGCTCACGGCCCAGCATCCGCTGCACGAACATCTCCACGCGCAGTACATGCTCGCCCTGCACCGCTCCGGCCGGCGGGACCAGGCGCTCGCCGCATACAGCAGAGTACGTACCTCGTTGCGACGGGAACTCGGCGTGGAGCCGTCGCCGCGCCTGTGGCACCTCCAGCGTGACGTCCTGATGGCCGAGAACCTCTACATCAGCGCGAACGAGGAGCTCGGCGGCTACCCGGGCGACCGGAAGTCCGCCTGAGCACCCCGCTCGTCCTGCCGGATCCTCGTTCCCGCACCGACCCGGGCCGTGTCGACATCCCCCGCGGCACGGACCCGAGAGCGCCGGCCGGGCCCTGGGAGCCCCCGTCTCCAGCAGGGACCGGCCGGCCGCTGCTCTTCCCACCGACCCTGCGTAGATGCGGAGTGGCATGACTTCCCTACTCGACGGACCGACCGCTGTTCGCGGAGCCGATGCAAGAGCGGCCGAGCTCCGCGAACTGCGCAGGAAGGTGCTGGCGGGTCCGAGTGAGGCGGCGACCGAGGCGCAGCATGCGAAGGGGAAGCTGACCGCACGTGAGCGGATCGGGCTGCTGCTGGACGAGGGTTCCTTCAACGAGGTGGAGCCGCTGCGCCGGCACCGGGCGACCGGCTTCGGACTGGAGGTCAGAAAGCCCTACACCGACGGCGTCATCACCGGCTGGGGCGCCGTCCACGGCCGGACGGTCTTCGTCTACGCCCATGACTTCCGGATTTTCGGCGGCGCGCTGGGGGAGGCCCACGCGCAGAAGATCCACAAGATCATGGACATGGCCATCGCAGCGGGTGCGCCGCTGGTGTCGCTGAACGACGGGGCGGGTGCGCGCATCCAGGAGGGCGTCACGGCGCTGGCCGGGTACGGCGGGATCTTCCAGCGCAACACCCGTGCCTCGGGGGTGATCCCGCAGATCTCGGTGATGCTGGGTCCGTGCGCGGGAGGCGCCGCCTACTCCCCCGCATTGACGGACTTCGTCTTCATGGTCCGCGAGACCTCGCAGATGTTCATCACCGGCCCGGACGTGGTCAAGGCCGTCACCGGGGAGCAGATCTCCCAGAACGGGCTCGGTGGCGCGGACGTGCACGCCGAGGTGTCGGGCGTGGCGCACTTCGCCTACGACGACGAGCACGCGTGCCTGGAGGAGGTCCGGTTCCTGCTGTCCATGCTGCCACCGAACAACCGGGAGACCCCGCCGGCGGAGATGTCCGAGGACCCGGCCGACCGCCGCTGCGAGGCGCTGCTCGACCTGGTGCCGGCGGACGGCAACCGCCCGTACGACATGCGCAGGGTGATCGAGGAGCTGGCCGACGACGGCCAGTTCATGGAGATCCACGAGCGCTGGGCCACCAACGTGATCTGCGCGCTGACCCGGCTGGACGGACAGGTCGTGGGTATCGTCGCGAACCAGCCGCAGTCCCTGGCCGGGGTGCTGGACATCCACGCGTCGGAGAAGGCCGCGCGGTTCGTGCAGCTGTGCGACGCGTTCAACATCCCGCTCGTGACACTGCTCGACGTGCCGGGCTTCCTGCCGGGCGTGGACCAGGAGCACGGCGGCATCATCCGCCACGGCGCCAAGCTCCTGTACGCGTACTGCAACGCGACGGTGCCGCGGATCTCGCTGGTGCTGCGCAAGGCCTA
>NZ_JBEYFC010000099.1:0-23087 GCF_040634175.1 Streptomyces sp. NPDC007162 | reverse complement strand
GGAAGTGCGGGGAGCGCTGGACGTGCACCGGGACAGGTGTGCCGGGCTCGGCGTCGGCCTGGAACGGGACCAGAACCTGCGCCCGGACTCCACCGTGGAGAAACTCGCCCGCCTCAAGCCGGTGTTCGGCACCGCGGACCCCGACCCGACGATGACGGCCGGCAACTCGACCCCGCTCACCGACGGTGCCGCGCTCGTACTGCTGGCCTCCGACGACTGGGCGGCCGAGCGCGGCCTGCGCCCTCTCGCGTACCTGACGGCCTACGAGACCGCCGCCGTCGACTTCGTGCACGGCGACGTCGCGGGCGGCGAGGACGGGCTGCTGATGGCGCCGGCGTACGCGGTGCCGCGCATGCTGGAGCGGGCGGGCCTCGACCTCGCGGCGGACTTCGACCTGATCGAGATCCACGAGGCGTTCGCCTCCCAGGTGCTGGCCACCCTCGCCGCCTGGGAGAAACGGGGACTGCCGGCCGTCGACCGGGACCGGCTGAACGTCAACGGCTCGTCGCTGGCCACCGGGCACCCGTTCGCCGCCACCGGCGCCCGGATCGTCGCGACCCTTGCCAAGTCCCTTGCCGAGCGGGAGGCTCCTGGGCGCGGTCTGATCTCCGTCTGCGCCGCGGGCGGTCAGGGGGTGACGGCCGTTCTGGAGCGGCCCTGACCCGGTCGGTGAGGGGCTGATGTGAGAGACCCTCACGTTACCTCCGGGATTGCACAGGCTTGGCCCCGTACCATCCCCGAAACCTCACAACGCCGCCACAGCGGAGCCGTACGCTCTGCGTCTAACCGCCGGTAACCCTTTTCGGAGGTCCGGCCCCGGTGAACGCCTCGCCGCACGAGGCACGTACGTGATGCAGCAAGCAGTTCACCGCTGCACGCCCGAGGAGCCGCCCCGTGTCCACTTCCTCCTTCCAGAACGCCGCCCCGGTCTCCTCCGGTGTCACGATCAACGCCACGGACTACGACGGGAAGCCGATCCTGGTCGAGCCCCACGTCCAGCGGCTGGACGGGGCCGTGCGGGAGGCGTACGTACCGCCGTTCGCCCCGCCGATACGGCACGGCTCGCTCGCCGACCTGCCGTTCGAGAACGCCGAACGGGAGCCGGACGCGGTGGTGCTCAGCCGCAAGTCCGCCCCGGAGGACGGGCGCTGGGAGAACGTGACGGCGGCCCGGTTCGCCGAACAGGTGCTGGCGGTGGCGAAGGGGCTGATCGCGGAGGGCCTGATGCCGGGCGACCGGATCGCGGTCATGGCCCGGACGACGTACGAGTGGACCCTGCTCGACTTCGGCGCCTGGGCGGCCGGCCTGGTCACCGTCCCGATCTACCCGACCTCCTCCGTCTTCCAGACCCGCTGGATCCTGCACGACTCCGGAGCGGTCGCCCTGGTCACCGAGACGAGCGCGCAGGCCGCCGCACTCGGTCCGGAACTCGACCGGCTGCCCGACCTGCGGCACCTGTGGGTGATGGACAAGGGACACGTGGACCGGCTCGCGGAGGCGGGCGGACACGTCCACGACGCCGAGGTCGGCGTCCGGCGGGGCATGCTCGGCCCCGACACCCTCGCCACCCTCATCTACACCTCGGGCACCACCGGCCGCCCCAAGGGCTGCGCCCTGTCGCACGGCAACTTCTTCGCCGAGGTCGACAACGCGATCGAACTCCTCTATCCGATCTTCAAGGCGCGCAACGACGAGGAGGTCTCCGTCCTCCTCTTCCTCCCCATGTCCCACGTCTTCGGCCGGATGGTGGCGATCGCCTGCATCCGCGCCCGGGTCCGCCTCGGCCACGCCCCCAGCCTCAAGGCCGATGACCTGCTCCCGGACCTCGCCGCCTTCAGGCCGACCTGCCTCCTCACCATCCCGTACATGTTGGAGAAGGTCTTCAACACCGCCCGGGCGAAGGCGGAGGCGGGCGGCCGGGTCACCGTCTTCGACCGCGCCACCGGCGTCGCCCAGCGCTACGGCGAGGCCCTGGAGGCCAGACAGACCGGCACCGGCAGCGGCCCCGGCCGCGCCCTGAAGACCGCCCGCGCCTTCTACGACCCGCTCGTCTACCGCCGTATCCGCACCGCCATGGGCGGCCGGGTCCGCCACATCATCTGCGGCGGCTCACCGCTGGGCCGCCGCCTCGCCGCGTTCTACGCCGGCGCGGGCATCGAGATCTACGAGGGCTACGGCCTGACCGAGACCACCGCCGCCGCCACCTGCACCCCGCCGCTCAAACCCCGGCTGGGCACGGTCGGCTGGCCGATGCCCGGCACCAAGGTCCGCATCGCCGCCGACGGCGAGATCCTGATCGCGGGCGACCACGTCCTGCGCGGCTACTGGGACCCGGCGGCCGGCGGGGTCGTCCCCGCCACCCGGGACGGCTGGCTGGCCACCGGTGACATCGGCGAACTCGACGACGAGGGCTACCTCACCATCACCGGCCGCAAGAAGGAGATGCTCATCACCGCCGGCGGCAAGTCGGTGGCCCCCGCCCCGCTGGAGAACTGGCTGCGCTCGCACCCCCTGATCTCCCAGGTGATGCTGGTCGGCGACGGCCTGCCCTACGTCAGCGCGCTGATCACCCTGGACCGGGACGGCCTCACCCACTGGCGGCAGATGAACGGCAAGCACCCGGTGCCGCCGGAACTTCTCCTGGACGACGTCGAGTTGTGCGCCATCCTGCAACGGGCCGTCGACGAGGCGAACAAACTCGTCTCCCGCCCCGAGTCCATCCGCCGCTTCACCATGCTCCCCGTCGACTTCACCGAGGAGGCGGGCCACCTGACCCCGTCGATGAAGCTCCGCCGGGACACGATCATGAAGGACTTCGCAACGGAGATCGAGAGCCTGTACGTGAGGTAGCGCCCCTGCGGCGCCGCACCCGAAGTACCGTCGGCCGCCTCGCTCACCCCTCCTCGGCCAGCCGATCCAGCCACTCCCGCAGCAACTCCCGCTCCGCCCCACTGAGCACCGTCTGCTCGGGAAGCCCGGCCCGCAGCGCCCGTGCCGCCCCCGCGGGCCCCGCGGCACGCACCGCCGGTTCCTCCGTGGTGATCGCCGTGACCATCGCCTCCCGGAGCGTGGTCAGCAGCGCCGGGTCGCGGTCCGCCTCCGGCATGGACAGCCAGGTGAGGACCGCCCCGCGGGCCGTGGCGTGGATGACGTTCGCCGCGAGCGCCTCGCCGACGCGCAGCAGACCGCCGACGGCGAGCCGCCGGACCCGGCTCCGGAGGATCTCGAGACCGGTCCGGAACGCGGGCGAGTCGCTGCGGGCGACGTCGCCGTACATCAGGGAGTACAGCGCGGGGTTCTCCAGGCCGAACCGGACCGCCAGGTCCCAGCTGTCCCGCAGGTCCTGGATCGGGTCCTCGGGGTCGGGGACGACTCTCTTGCTCGCGAGGAAGGCGGCGAAGCCGTGCTCGGCCACCGCCTCCAGCAGCCCCTCCTTGTCGCCGAACAGCCGGTAGATGGCCGGGGGCTGGAGTCCTGCGGCGACGGCCACCGCGCGCGTGGTGACGGCGTCCCGCCCGTCGCGCTCCAGCAGGGCGATGGCGGCGTCGACGACGCGTCGGCGGGTGTCCGGGTCACGTGGTTCCGAGGGCATTTATCAACGATATCGATTTCTCGCTTCCATCGATAGTAACGATGTTACTCTCAATCTGTTTCCGTTGATACCTGGAGGACATCGTGATCATCGTGACCGGAGCGACCGGGCAGCTCGGCAGCCGGATCGTGGCGCGCCTGCTGGACCGGATGCCGGCCGACCGGGTCGGCGTCAGCGTCCGTGACCCGAAGAAGGCGCGGGCCCTCGCCGACCGGGGGGTGCGGGTGCGCCAGGGCAGCTTCACCGAGCCGGCCGGACTCGCGCACGCCTTCGAGGGCGCGTCCCAGATCCTGCTCGTCTCCGTCGACCGGATGGGTGACGAGACCGTACGACAGCACCGCACCGCCATCGAGGCCGCGGCCGCGGCCGGCGCCCGCCGGGTCGTCTACACCGCCCAGATGGGCGCGAGCCCCGCCTCCCGCTTCCAGGCCTGCCGTGACCACGCGGCCACGGAGCGGGACCTGGCCGACTCGGGCCTGTCCTGGACCTCCCTGCGCAACGGCTTCCATGCCACCAGCGGGCTCGACTTCCTGGCCCAGGGCCTGGCGTCCGGGCAGGTCGCCCTGCCCGCCGACGGCCCGGTCTGCTGGACGGCCCACGACGACCTGGCGGAGGCGGCCGCCGTCGTGCTGGCCGACGAGGGCCGCTTCGAGGGGCCGACGCCCCCGCTGACCGGCTCGGAGGCGCTCACCTTCGCCGACCTCGCCGAACTGGCCGGGGCGACCAGGACCACCGTCCCCGACGACGAGTTCCTCCGCCACCTGCTCGGCGACGGGGTCCCCGCGGAGACGGCCGGACACCTCCTGGGCATCTTCACCGCGGCCCGCGAGCACGAGTTCGCGACCGCCGGCCCCGCCCTCGCGGACCTGCTCGGCCGCGAACCCGTCTCCATGCGGACACTGCTGCGCGAGCGCCTGGCCGGGTGAGGGGTCCGCCGGTTCCGGCGCATTCCGGCGGAAACGCCGAGAATGCGCCGAGAAGGAGCCGAGAAGACCCCAGGTGGACGTCAAGAAGACACGGGGAAACCACAGGGAAGCCGCAGGGAGGCACGGAATTGAATACAGGGCGCGCGTCCGGCGCCTCTCGGCGGTCTTCCGCGCTTCCCCGCTTCCCGCCGGGAAAAGGCAGGAGCCCCGTCGCCGGATGGCGCGGGGCTCCTTGGGTACTGCACTCAGGCTGCGATCAGACTTGGTTTGTCTGGGATCAGACGGGGGTGACGTTCTCCGCCTGCGGACCCTTCGGGCCCTGCGTGACGTCGAAGCTCACCTGCTGGTTCTCCTCGAGGGAGCGGAACCCGCTGGCGTTGATCGCGGAGTAGTGGACGAAGACGTCGGGGCCGCCGCCTTCCTGGGCGATGAAGCCAAAGCCCTTTTCGGCGTTGAACCACTTCACGGTTCCGGTAGCCATAAGCCCTCCTTGGGCTCAAAAGGGTCGCCCTGCTCCAGAACCTGCAAGTGTGAAAACAAACTAAGTGCCGCACAACTGCATATGTCTGAAAACGACGAGAGCCCGCGGTTACATGCTCCGCAGGCTCTGTACTGCAAGGGAAACCAAACTGCAACTTGCGGCGAGCCTAGCATGTGGGCAGCCGAATGCAACAGAGGCCAAGATCACGTCACTCGGACGTTTGAATGATGCCAGGGGGCCTTGACGGCGGGGGCGGTCTCAGCACCGTACCTCATGGGGTCTAGTCTCGCGATGTGGACAATTCTCGCACCCGGCCGCGCGTCGGACACATCCAGTTCCTGAACTGCCTGCCCCTGTACTGGGGGCTCGCGAGAACCGGCACCCTCCTCGACTTCGAGCTCACGAAGGACACCCCGGAGAAGCTCAGCGAGCGACTGGTGCGCGGCGACCTCGACATCGGCCCCATCACCCTCGTCGAGTTCCTGCGCAACGCCGACGACCTGGTCGCCTTCCCGGACATCGCCGTCGGCTGCGACGGCCCCGTGATGTCCTGCGTGATCGTCTCGCAGGTTCCGCTGGACCAGCTGGACGGCCGCCGGGTCGCCCTCGGCTCCACCTCGCGCACCTCGGTCCGGCTGGCCCAGCTGCTGCTCGCCGAGCGCTACGGCGTCCAGCCCGACTACTACACCTGCCCGCCCGACCTCAGCCTGATGATGCAGGAGGCGGAGGCGGCGGTGCTGATCGGCGACGCGGCCCTGCGCGCCAACCTGCTGGACGGCCCGCGCTACGGCCTGGAGGTCCACGACCTCGGCGCGCTGTGGAAGGAGTGGACGGGGCTGCCGTTCGTCTTCGCGGTCTGGGCGGCACGCCGCGACTACCTGGAGCGCGAGCCGGGCATCACCCGTGACGTGCACACCGCCTTCCTCGACTCCCGCAACCTCTCCCTGGAGGAGGTCGCCAAGGTCGCCGAACAGGCCGCCCGCTGGGAGGCCTTCGACGAGGCGACCCTCGCCCAGTACTTCACCACCCTCGACTTCAGCTTCGGCGCGCCGCAGCTCGCGGCGGTCACCGAGTTCGCCCGCCGGGTGGGCCCGACGACCGGGTTCCCGGCGGACGTGAAGGTCGCTCTGCTGGAACCCTGACAGGCCATAGGCTGCTGCGTGGACTCCGGGGGGTCCGGACTCTCTCAGGGGGGTGGGGGCGCATGCAGCCGCTCGCGGGTGACGAACCGACGGCCGTGGGGCCCTACCGGCTGCTCGGCCGGCTCGGCTCCGGCGGCATGGGCCGGGTCTACCTGGGCCGGTCGGCGGGCGGCCGGACGGTCGCGGTGAAGATCGTGCACCCGCACTTCGCGCCGGACGAGGAGTTCCGGGCCCGGTTCCGCCGCGAGGTGGCCGCCGCCCGGCGGGTCGGCGGCGCCTGGACGGCCCCCGTCCTGGACGCCGACCCGGACGCGCCGGTGCCCTGGGTCGCCACCGCCTACGCGGCCGGACCGTCCCTGACGGCCGCCGTCACCGACATCGGCCCGCTGCCCGCGCACACGGTACGGGCACTCGGCGCGGGGCTCGCCGAAGCGCTGGCGGCCGTCCACGCACTGGGCCTGGTGCACCGGGACGTGAAACCGTCCAACGTGCTGCTCACCCTGGACGGGCCGCTGCTCATCGACTTCGGCATCGCCCGGGCGACCGACGGCACCGCGTCCCTGACGTCCACGGGGGTGTCGATCGGCTCACCGGGATACATGTCTCCCGAACAGATCCTCGGCAGAGGCGTCACGGGCGCCGCCGACGTGTTCTCGCTGGGCGCGGTGCTCGCGTACGCGGCGAACGGGGAGCCGCCCTTCCGTGGCGACTCGTCGGCCGCGCTGCTCTACAAGGTCGTCCACGAGCAGCCGGAACTCGGCTCGCTGAGCGGTGAGTTGCGGGCGCTGGCCGAGGCGTGCCTGGCCAAGGAGGCGGGGGAGCGGCCGGGGCCTTCGGAGCTCGCCCGGCGGCTGGCTCCCCAGGGGGCCGCGCGGCTGGTGACCGGTGGGTGGCTGCCGGGGGCGCTGGTGGAGCGGGTGAGCCGGAGCGCCGTACAGGTGCTGAACCTCGACGCGGGTGGGGACACGGCGGCGGGGGGCGAGGCGGCGGTGCCCGGGTCGGGGCCGGTGGGGTTCAGCAGTCCCTCGGTGGGGGAGTTCGGCCCACCGCCACCGAAACCGCCCCCTGAAGCCGGGGCTCCCATGGCCCCTGTGGCCGCCGCGGCCGCTGTGGACCCGTCGCCCGGAAAGGTGTCGGTGAGCGTCGCGGCGACCGCCGTACCCGGGGAGGGCGGGCGAGGACGCCGGGTCAGCTGCACGGTGGCGCTGGCCGTGGCCGGGGCGCTGGCCGTGGCGACGGTCGGACTGGGCTTCCTGGTACGACCCTGGCTCCACGGCGACGACGGCTACAGCGCGGGGTCGGGCCGGACGGCCCCCACCCCTGTCTCCTCGGGTGGCGCCGCGCCGTCCGGGGGCGCGATCCCGGCGTCGTACCTCGGTACCTGGGAGGGCACGGCCACCGCGCTGGACGGCAACCTGCCCATCGGCACCTTCCGGGTCACCGTCGGACAGGCGGCCGTCGGCGCGGAGCTGGGGCGGCTGCGCCAGACCGACCAGCTGGGCGGGGTCTGCACGGACGTCCTCACCCTGAAGGCGGTGACGAAGACGAGGCTCGTCGCCTCCTCGACGGGCGCCAAGGGCAATCACGACGGCTGCGACCCCGCCACGAACACCGTCTACCTGACCCCGAGCGACGACACCCTCGTCTACACCTCGAACAGCACGACAGAGGGCAACCCGGTATCCGTGATGTCGAAGACGGCGGGGTGACCCCCGTTCCCGTCCTACTGCGGTGTCGTGACCGTGACGTGTTCGCCGGTGCCCAGGTGCAGCATGCCCTTGCCGGGCTGGATCGGGCCGCCGACCATGGCGCGGGTCGTCCGGATGCCGATCAGCTCGCCGGAGCCGGACTCCTGCGGGGAGAGCAGGATGCCCCTGCGGGCCTTCTTGGCGTCGACCTGCCAGCCGGAGAAGCCGTCGCAGATCTCGTCCTCGTCACCCGCGATGACGACCGCCAGGCCCTCCTCGGCACCCCGCTCCACGATCCGCTTGAAGACGTCCTCGGCATCGCAGTCGTCCAGCACCTCCGCGTCGTCCACGAGGACGACGACCGGATCGGCCGGGGTGGCGGTGTTCACGAGCTCCTCCAGCTCGTCCTCGTCGACGTCCCGCCCGGTGAAGACCTTCAGCACCCCCTCCCGGCCCTCGAGTTCACGCAACGGGGACTGCCGGGGCGCGGCGATCACGATCCGTACGCCGTTGGCGAGGTAGGAGCGGGCGAAGCCCAACAGGGCCGTCGACCGGCCCGACTTGGCCGGCCCGCCGATCACGAACGCCGGCACGCCCTGGGCCAGGTCGGGTCCGAAGGCGGTCAGTTCGTCACCGCCGACGCCCACCAGCGCCCACAGCGGAGCGGCCGCCGTAGCCGGATCCCGCATCGCCCAGGCCTCCTCGAAGGAGATCCGGCCGGGCAGCACGTCCACCCGGAACGGCCGCCGCGAACGCGGCACCTGCGCGTCCCTGGCCTCGGCCGTCTCGGCGATCGCGACGATCGCGGCGGCCTGCCCCTGCCCGGTGGTGTCCGCGGAGAGCAGCGCGAACTGCGTCTCCGCGGCCGTCTCACTGCGGAACGCACGGCCCGGCGGGATCTCCTCGGGCACCTTGCGGGAGTTGATGTCCAGCATGGAGAAGTCGGCACGGTCGGCGAGCCGCAGCCCGTACTTGTCCTCGGTGAGGGAGGAGATCCGCCCGGCCAGGATCTGCCGGTCACCGGTGAGGACGAGATGGATGCCGACGCTCGCGCCCTCCCGCATCATCACCATGATCTGGTCGGTGAGGTCACCGTGGTTCAGCTCGCCCAGGGTCGGCAGCCAGCCCTCCCAGCGGTCGAGCAGCAGCACGATGTGCGGCAGCCGCTCCGCCTCCGGCACGGCCGCACGCTGCTCACCGACGTCCGCGAACCCGCGCTCGGCCAGCAGCTCCTGACGTCGGGTCAGCTCCCCGGACAGGCGGGCCATGAGCCGCTGGACGCGCTCGGTCTGGTTGCGGCCGACGACCGCACCGCAGTGCGGCAGCCGGGTCAGCGCGTTCAGCGCGCCGTTGCCGCAGTCGATGCCGTAGAGGTGGACGTCGGCGCAGGAGTTGGTGCGGGCCAGCGAACCGGCGATGGTCCGCAGCACCTGCGAACGCCCGGTGCGCGGGGCACCGGCCACGATGAGGTGCCCGAAGGTCGCGAAGTCCACGGCGACCGCACGGCGTGCCTGGTCGGCGGGCAGGTCCTCGACACCGTACGGGGCCGCGGGCAGCGCCCCCTGCGCCCGGACGGCCGGCACGTCGTCCAGCAGGAGGGTGTCGTCGAGGGCGGGCAGCCACGGGGAGTGCTGCGCCGGGATGGCGAGCGCGGTGTTGGCCTCGCGCACGGCGTCGACGAGCACCTTCAGGTCGGTGATCTCGTCGTCCTCCTTCGCCTCCGACCTGGGCTTGCGCAGCGCCGCCCGCCCGAGGTCCTGCCAGGACAGCGCCCCGGCCCACGGGGCGAGAGTGGCCGGATCGGCGGCACCCGGCCGCCGGCCACCGACCCGCCCCGACTGGAACGGCACCAGCGAGGCGTGCCCCAGCCGGACGTACGCCCGGCCCGGCGTGCTCTTCGCGATGTGCCCGGCGTCGGGCGCGTCGATGACGTCGGTCGACTCACCGGCGTCGGTCACCCGCAGCGCGATGCGGAGGTTGGTGTTGGCGCGGATCTCGGGGGAGACGACGCCGGAGGGCCGCTGGGTGGCGAGGAGGAGGTGGATCCCGAGGGACCGCCCTCGCTGGGCGATGTTGACCAGACCCGTGACGAAGTCGGGCAGATCGCGCACCATGGACGCGAACTCGTCGATGACGATGAGCAGGCGGGGCACCGGCGGGTGCGACGGGTCCCTCCTGACCAGGTCCTGGTAGTCCTCGATGTCCTTGGCGTCGGCGGCGGCGAGGATGTGCTCGCGCCGCTTCAGCTCGGCGCCCAGCGACTCCAGGGCGCGTTCCACCAGGTGGGCGTCGAGGTCGGTGACCATGCCCACCGTGTGCGGCAGCTTCACACAGTCCTTGAACGCCGAGCCGCCCTTGTAGTCGACGAGGACGAAGGTCATGTTCTCGGGGGTGTTGGCGACGGCGAGCGCGGCCACGATGGTCTGCAGCAGCTCGGACTTGCCGGAACCGGTGGTACCCGCGATGAGCCCGTGCGGACCGTCGCGCCGCAGGTCGATGCCGAAGGGACCGTCGTACGACTCCCCGATGACGGCCATGGTCGACTGCCCGCCCATCCGCCACCGGGCGGCGATCGCGTCCCGCGTGGGCGGCTCCAGCTGGAGCACGTCGAGCAGCCGGCTGGCGGCGGGCAGCGCCGAGTCCTCGCTCTCGCCGCTGATGTCCCGCAGCGGGGAGAGCGAGCGGGCGAGCCGGGCGCACCAGGCGGCGGAGACGAAGTCGGGCCGTACGTTCCGCTTGCGCAGCGCCCCGCTCTGCTCGACGCGCAGTCGCAACTCCAGCTCCTGCGGAGCCTGTTCCTCGCCGGTGCCGGCCTGCGGATGCCAGGCCTGGAAGGAGGGGAAGCCACCGACGGCCTGCTGCGGTACGGCCGCCACGGCCGCGTCCGCGCCCGCCACCGGCTCGGCGACGACGACGCCCTGGCACTCTCCGGGCAGGAACCGCTCCTCCTCGTCGAGGCAGAGGGAGTGGATGGCCACCCCCGGCCCCTCCCGCAACAGCCGTACGACACCGGGCAGGGACCGCAGCCGCCGCGACCCGTCCCATACGACGACGATGTCCGGGTCGGAGAACGCCGGGCCGTCCGCCTTGTTCCGCCCGCCCTGCTTGAGGGCCTTCTGCCGGCCGTCGAGGAGCTGGGTGAGCTCGCCGACGCGGGCGCCGACGGTCTCGGAGTCGGTGCCGATGAGCACGTTGACGTCCTGGCCGCTGCCGGGGCGGGAGTGCGGCAGCCAGCGCACCCAGTCCCAGCGGGTGCCGGCGTCGTGGTCGGTGAGGACGTAGAACTGCACGTCCATGGGGCTGTGCAGGACGGCGGTCTGGGCGACGGCCCAACGCCCCAGCGCGTGCGCGGAGTCACCGGGCCCGGCGACACCGATCACCCCGAGGTCGCGCAGCGACAGGCCGACCGGGGCGTCCTCGATGTACCAGCGGACCTTGCGCTTGTGCTCGTCCTGCTCCGGGTCGTCGAGCTCCACCTCGGAGGGGACGCGTCCGGTGCCGAAGCGGATCAGCAGGTGGTCGGCGTCGGTACGGCGCCGCTCCCACAGCCGGGTCCGCGGCCCGGTGCCGTACGTCAGCACGGCGGCGGGGTCCGGCACCGCACCGCGCCGCTCCGACCGCTCGGCGACGAGGGCCTCCTGCGCCTCCTCCTCGATCCGCGCCTTGTGCTCCTTGTACTCCTTGAGCTGCTTGGCGTGGGACTTCCTGCCGTGCTTCTTGTCCATGAAGTAGTTGCCGAAGAGCATGAGCGGACTCATCAGCGCCATGATCAGGTAGTACCAGCGCCCGAACATGAGGACGGAGACGACCGCCCCGACGAGCGGCAGCAGCGCCATCAGCCAGGGCAGCGGCCGGGCCTCGTAGTCGCCGGGCGGGTTCGGCAGCGCGAAGTGCGTCTGCCGGTCGGCGGGACGCAGCCGCGGGGGCCGGTTGTAGTCGAGACCGGCGCCGTCGTCGGACCACTTGAGGGCGGCGTTCGGGGGCGCGTACGAGGTGATCTCGAACAGGCTGTTGCCGAGCGCGAGTTGGGAGCCGAGCGGCCAGTCGCCGTCGCTCTTGAACTCCTCCCCGTCCAGCCGGGCGTCCGCGGCGTGCACCTGGAGTTTGCAGGTGCCGTCGATGGCGATGGAGAGGGTGGCGGCGCGGGCCGGCAGTTCGGGGTCCTCCACGCGCAGGTGCGAGGCGGGCCCGGTGCCGATGTCGTACCGCCCGACGCCGAGCCGGTGCACGGCACCCGCGGCCGGGCCGCCCGCGACCCGGAACTCCACGACACCGGTGGGCTCTCCCATCAGGCAGCCGGCGGGATCGTGCAGGGAGACGACGACACCGTCGCGCAGCGGCGAGCCGACGACGGTGGCGGCCGGGTCGAGGGCGTACCCGTCGACGTAGGCGTGCGGGCCCGACACCTGGAAGGGGGCGGCCTGCCCGCGGTGCGCGCCGATGGGGATGACCTGGGCGCCGCCCCTGTCGGCGGCCGGGAATCCGGAGCCGACCTGCCGGGCCAGTTCCCTGGCGACGTCACCGACCGTCGACTCGGGATCCGCGTCGAGCACGACGTCGGCGGTGGCGCCGCCAACCGGATCGACGACCGTCAGACTCAGGCGCACGTTGTCTCCCCCTCGCAGGCCCGGCACATCCGCAGTGACCTTAGCCGGACCCTAGCCGGAGGGGCTTTCCCGGGTGCAACGGGAGTGCGCCGGTTCACGATTCCCTCGCACAAGGCCCCTGCGGCCACCCGTCCCCCACCCGTAGGATCTTTGCTCGTGCGGACGGCCGAGCCATGGCCGCGATCCGCGCGAACGGTGCCACGGGGGAAGGCCCTGCGGCCACACGAACGGGAGGGGGCCGTCATGGCCGGCAAAGACACGGATCTCACTTATGCCGAGATGGAGAAGGTCGCGGGCGACCTGATCAAGGACATGCACGAGCTTGAGGACAAGATCAAGAACGTGGAGAAGCGGGTCAGCGCCCTGGTGGAGAACGGCTTCACCACCCAGAAGGCCTCGGGAGCGTACGACGACTCCATGAAGGACTTCACCAAGGGCGCGACGAAGACGATCCAGGGCCTGCACGGCCTCTCGGACTTCCTGAAGAAGGCGAAGGAAGCGTACGAGCAGCTGGACGACCAGCTGGCGAAGCAGGCCAAGGGTTAGTAAAGTCCGAGGCCGGCGAACGCCTGGGTGCGACGGAGCGTGCGATCTGCTCCGTCGCACCGGGCTGTCAGGCTTCGGTGGCCCGGGCCTCGCCCGGTTGTTGTCGGCGTGCCAGGTACGTGTGCAGCTCGCTGCCCCGTTCCTCGGTTTTCAGCGTGAGCCATGAGCCGTCCTTGAACTGCAGGAGCAGTCTGTTGTTCTCGAACTCGGGGAGTGGGTCGGCCAGGACGGCTTCGCTGATCGGGATCTCGGTGACGACCTGCATGAGGGCGTCCCGCCGGACGGACACACGCTTGGGCGGAGCTGCCAGCAGGATCCTGTTCCCGGCAAGTGCGACCAGGCGTTGATGGTGGGAGGAATGGCTGTACCACTGCAGGAGGAGGCGACCGGCCGCCTTGTTCCAGTCGCCGTCGAACGTCCTGTCCAGGCCGAGTTCGACGACAGCCTCGTCCCGCCGCTTCTTGTCGAGTCGGGCGGCACGGTGACGCTCCTGTTCCCCGGTGGTCGACAGCGCGCGTTTGACGGCCTCCTCGGCGCGGCCGACGAGGCTCAGCAGCTTTCCTATCCACAGCAGGGGCGTCCCGAGAGCGACACCGAGCATGCCGAGTGGCCTCATGAAGGCGGGGCGCAAGGGCCTCGATCCGGCTGCCGCGAGGACGTCTGCGGGTGGTTCGGGAATCCCGCCGATCGTGCACCAGGCTGCTGCGTCGGGTGTGACGCGGAGCCGGTCCCGAACCGTGCGGTCGGTGCTCGTGGACAAAGCCCGTCCTACCTTCCAAGTCGTTTGCCGAAGGAAGTCTCGCGGCAGTGTCTCATGTCCATGATGGGGGATTTTTTCAATGGCGGACAGAATCAGGTACGACCTCGACATGATCAAGGGGTGCTCGCGCAAGCTGGGCAAACTCCACAACGAGTTTGATCAGCACGGGAATCCTGCGGACGGCTATGAGGACGAACTGGGGCACGACGGCCTGAAGGACGCTTTCGACGAGTTCAGTACCACTTGGAAGAAGACGCGTAAGACGCTTTCGAAGGAACTCAAGAAGCTGGCCGACTATACCGGAGCTGCGGCCCAGAAGTATGAAGAGGTCGACCACGAGTTGGCCAAGGCAATTGCCGAGAACACGGGGAGGGGCAAGAAATGAGCAGGCGCTCCAGCGATTGGCCGCCGCTGTGGGACGGGGATCCCACTCCGGGTGATCCTGACGAAGTCGCCGCCCTCGGGCGGAAGTTGCGGCAGATGGCGGACATGATCGACGAACAGGCTCGCGTCATCAGAGCGTTGTCCTCGGTCGAGGGCTGGGACAGCGACGCCGGCCGTGCTTTCAACGAGATCGCGGACGGCGCGGGGGACCGGCTCAAGAAGGCGTTCGAGCGCTACGACGAGGCGGCCAAGGCCGTGGGTACCAAGGTGGCCGAGGGCGAATCGAGTGAGTTCGCCGGAGAGTTGCACCGAGCCCAGAAGAAGGCTGACAAGGCCTTGGCGGATTACCGTGAGGCCAAGTCCGACCACGACCTGGCCGAGCGCGAAGTGAAGAAGTTCACGGACAAGTGCCTCGTCAGCGAGATACCAGAGGCGGACAAGCCCGAGTACGAGCGCTGGAAGCGGAAGCGGGACGAGGCGCTGCACCGCATCGGGCAGGCGCGCAAGGAAGTCAAGGACGCCCGGGACATCTTCGACGATGCCGGCGACCGAGCGGCCCGCCATATCAGGGACGTGGTTCATCACGACGCGGTGCGCGACCCAGGCGGGTTCATGAACTGGCTTGCCGACTGGGCGGACATGTTTTCGAACATCTCCGCGATCCTGTCTGTTCTGGCCGTTGTCTGCGCGTTCATCCCCCCGTTGCAATTCCTGGTACCCGTCTTCGCCACCCTTGCGGTGCTCTCCAGCGCGGCGGCTCTGGCCGGACACGCCTACGACATGTCGGTGCGCGGAGCGAAGGTCGACTGGCTGAAGCTGGGGACGGACTTTCTCGGAGTCCTGCCCGGGCTCGGCGCCCTCAAGGGCTTCAAAGCCGTGAGCAAGCTTGAGGGCCTGGCCAAGCTCAAGGCCTTCGGCAAGGTCGGTACCTGGGGTGAGGCCGGCCTCCGCGGACTTGACGGCGTCGGACACAACTTCCTCAACGGGATGAGTGTGAGCTTGACGAACAAGGTCCTCGCCCAGGGCCTCAAACTCGGACAGCGACTCAACATCGCGGGTCTGCCGGAGAGGTTCGCGCCCATCGGGGGAAAGCAGATCACCGGAGTCATCAAGGGCAACGGCCTGGTGAGCGCGCTGCACCGGATGTTCAGCGGCGAGAACGGCGGAACCACGGGCTACCAGGAACCGGAAACGGCCCAGCCGACCCCTGCCCCGACTCCGGCCCCGTCGCCCCAGCCGTCGCCGAAGCCCTTCCATGCCGCCCTGGCCGCGTAGGAGGCGATCGGAGTGAGTGACGTGAGTGACCTCGGCGAATGGGAGTTCGTCGGCCGCAGGGGCACGGATCCCGTGCGGCTCGTCCCCGGTGGGGTGATCGCGGCCACCCCGGCCACCAGGGCGTTCGCCGAGCGGTCGGGTGGGGAACTGCGCTTCGACTTCCTGGACGACCGGGCGGTCCTTCGCATGCTCCGGCTTCGGCACCGCGACGAGGTCGCGATGTTCAGTGCCGGACTCAAGATCGGAGCACCTCTCGCGATCGTCGGTTTCGGCGCGGCCGTGTACTGGGGCGGAGTGGTCCAGTACTGGGAGTCGGGTACCGCACGTATCGCCTACGCGTCCGTCGCCGCCGCGGTCGTACTGATCCTGCTCGCCGTGTACGTACGCACCGCTGTGGCCCACTGGGGAGACCCCGTGCGACAGAATCTGCGCGCCCGGGCCCGGAGCTACCGCGAGCTGGCGCATCTCGCGCGCAGGGAGGGGGCGGACGTGCCCGCGCGCTACCCGCACTACGGTCCGTATCCGTTCGCGGCCAGGTTCCACCCCGAAGCGGATGAAGCAGAAGCCAGTGAGGGGAAAGGCCTGTCGTGAGCGCCGTAGCGGCTGAGGAGAATGTCCAGGGCTCGATCGGTGGTCCTGGCATCGACGTCCGCTGGATCATGCCGGAGGGGTTCTTCGAGATCCCCATGGACGCGGGGAGCTTGGACGAGACCGCTGAGCAACTGGTCGAGCTGGCCCGTGCCGTGATGCCGGAAGCCACCTTCGAGGTGCAACTGGAGTGGGCGGTCATGGTCGCCGCGCACTACGACTCCTTCGTGGAGGCCGGGATCCAGTACTCCGGCTTCGTCATGACGGAGGTGAACGGGGAGCGGTGTACGGCGACGGTCACCGTCAGCATGATCGATCTGGACGAGAGAGCAGGCCTCCGTCCCGTGGGGTTCCTGGGCTCGACGATGCGTCACCTCGACATGGGACAGGTCAGCGAGATCACGCTGCCCTGCGGACCGGCTGTCTCCTGCATCGGAACCCGGAAGGGCAGCATGCCCGGCAGCCTCACCGCGTCCGGGGCCGACGAGCCGGTGGTGACCTCCTTCATTCAGGTCCAGATACCGCTGAGCAACGGGACGGCACTGGTCCTTGAGATGGGTACACCGACACCCCAGGCATGGGACGTCTTCTCGGCGATGTTCGCCGGCGTCGTGAAGAGCGTCCGGCTGTTCAACGAGTCGGGCAAGCCGATGGTGATGCCCGGATGAGCACAGAGTCCGACATCACGGTGCCGCCCAAGGACTACCGGCTCCTGGTTCCCCGGGACTGGTTCCGTATCGATCTCACCCAGGACCGCTGGCGCGCCCAGCTGAAGAAGTTCGTGGACCACCAGGCAGAGGGCAAGAACGTTCCGGCCGAGCTCAAGCAGGAGACCTGGGCGACTCTGCGCAACACCGCCGAGGCCGGGGTGCGGACCGGCGCGCTGGAGTTTTTCCTGAGGCCGGAGCTCGAAGGCGGCGGAATCCTGCCCGCTTCGCTGATCGTCTCCCTGATTCCTCGCCCCGGGGGACTGACTCCCGCACAGCTCCAGGAGTCGCTCGCAACGGAGCAACGACACGCTGCCTCCACCGCGGAGATGTCGACCGTCCTTCTCCCGGCCGGGGAGACCGTCCAGGTCCTCACCCCGACGACCATGGACCTGTACGTCCAGATGCCCGGTGCCTTCGGCTACCTCGCCCTCGCGTTCGCGGTGCCGCTCAGCGGGGTGACGGGACCCATGCGCAGACTCTGCGAGTCGATCGCGGGATCGCTGCGGTGGATTGTGTGAGTTCGGCTCTCAGACCCGGGTGTGCTGCTGGCCGGGGTGAGCGGCTATGAATTCAGCGTGGACTTGTTCTGTCCCTCGCTCAAGGGCGACTCGAAGCTGGTGAGTTCCGCGATGTTGTGGAGGATCGCCCGGTATTGGGCGCGGCGTTCGACCGCCGTGGTGCTCAGGGTGAGAACCGCCAGGCGTTTGCCGTCCGGGTGGGGAAGGTGGGCGTGGATCTGGAGCAGCGGGGTCGGTGGAAGGCCGAAGTCGGGGGACGGGGTACGCACGGTCTCACCCATGGACGCGGGCCCGCTGGGCAGCTCCAGGTACTCGACGTGCGCATGCTGCTCGGCCGTCGCCACCGCCCGTGCCGCGCTCACCGGCCGCGGTGCCCAGGCGATGTCCCGCCACGACACCGTGAAGAGGGAATGCAGAGTCTCGCCGGCGCTACCCGTGACGTCGTCGCGGTGGACGCCCAGGGCGCAGTGGACGGTGCCCACCTCCCGGAGGGCGCGCAGGAGCTGCTGTCCCGAGGCCAGCTGAGCGATGAACTGCTGCCTGGTGACGCCATCGGGGATGGCCTCGGCCAGAGGGGCCAGTGCCTCACGGAGACGGTCTGCCTCGGGGGAGGCGGGAGCGGCGAGGAGCGCATCGATGGGCAGTTCGGTGAAACCGCCAGGCACGGCGAACCAGATACCGGCGTGCGGATCGTTCGCCGAATCGTCAATGATGACCTGGGGAGTCGTGTCCATATTCGCTATTCGTTCTTCGAGGGTTTCGCCGGTGTCGGGAGCTCAGGAACGGACGGGTACCACCCCGGCGCGACGGCCGCGTTCGATGTCCTCGTCGGTGGCTCCCCAGTCGGCGACGCCGCGAAATTCACCGGCTGCCCCGGTCTGCTGATGAAGGAAGCGGAGACGACGCGGCGCCGACCCGTTGGACGCGGGCGCGGCGAGCACCCCGACGAAACGGGGGTCACCGGCGAACCACACCTCGCCGATCTGCGCCTTCAGCTCCGCTGCCGCACGGGGGGCCATACGGCGGCTCCACCAGCCCACCCCCCAGTGTCGGCCGAACACCACAGCCAGCGACTCCTCCGGCCGGGCAGGGTTCGGGAACTCGAACCAGCCGAACTGCCTGCCGACCACATCGGTCCGCTCGTTGAGGCCATGCCGTACGTCGTGGGACAGCTGCCACGGGTACACCCGCAGGACCCGCCGCATCCGAAAGACGGCGGAAATGATGAAGAGCTGCAAGAAGGCCCGGTAGAAGCTGTAAATAAGGAACGGCACCACGACGATCGCGTACACCGGTCCCAGGAACACCGATAGAACGGCCAGCAGGGCGAACCACGACGCGATCCAGGCGACGAGAGCGGCCACGTTCACCACCAGCTGCTTGCGCCAGGCACGCATGGTCGGAGGGTGCTCCCAGGCTGTGGGGTGCTCTGTGGGGTTCATATGAACTCTCTTGTTCTTCGATTCAAAACACGTGCCGTGCGAGGTCGACCAGCGCGCCGCCGTCCAGGATCGTGCGCGCACCGTCGATTCCGGTTCCACTGTCCTTGGCGCCGTCGTTGTCCAGCTCGTCCACAGCGCTGGACACCAGTCCGTAGCCAGCGGTCACCACACCCAGCGAAGCGGAGGAGATCTCCACGATCTCACCGGCCCGTGCCGAGTCCCGGGCCCCACGCACGACCAGGTTCAAAGCGGGATTTCCGAGGTTGCTGATCGCCTGCGCCTGAGTCATCGTTTTGCTGCCGAGTGTCGTCAGCACCTTCCCCAGGGTGACCACCTCTTCGCCGGCTCGGAGAGCGTTCACTGCGCCACGGGCGCCCAGACCCACTGCGCCCACGCCTGGAATCGCTCCGAGCACGTCGCCGCCGAGGCTGACGACGTTCCCCCAGAAGTCGGAGTCGAACTCGCCTTTGGTGAAGCCGTCCTTTAACGAGGCGAGAATCTCGGAGTCGGTCACGCGCATGATGAGAGCCGTCGCACTCAACGCGGCAGCCGCAAGCAAGAGCACAGCCGCGGCCACACCGCCGGTCGCCACGAACAGCGCCACCAGACCGATGACGCCCGCGGTGAAACTCAGGATGTCGGGCAGGTTCTCGGTGAACCAGTCGCTGAATTCATCGAGCCAGCCCGGCTCGTGCGGCGCCAGCTTGTGTGTGGCGTCGCGGATCTTCCCGGCGCGGTACCGAGCCTTCTCCTCGTGCTCCTCGGCGAGCTTCCTCGCGCGGCCGACGATCTTGTGGAGCTCGGACTGGGCCGCTTCCACCGCGGTGCTGGCGTGGGTCAGGCTCTTCTGGGCCTTGTCGTGCTCGCTTCCCTTGTCCTTCAGGCCGGGGTCGTTCTTCGCCTTCGCGGCGGTCCCCTTCGCAGTGTCCAAGGCGTCCTGCGCGTCCTTGGCCTCCTGCTCGAGCTTCTTGGCGCGGCGCTGGAACTCCTCGAGCTCGCCCTCCCAGCTGTCCAGCTGGCGAGCGGCCTTGCGAATGGAGTGCGCGGCGTTCTTCAGATTGAGCGGGAGGGGGCCATCCTCGATTTGCTCCCGGAAGGCCACGGCCGCGTCGCCTTCCCAGTAACTGCCGTCCATCAGCTTGGTGACGAGTCCATGGGACTCTTCCAGGACCTTTGCGCAGTTGCCGAGCTTCGTGCAGAGGTCGTGGACCGTGTCCGTGTCGCCGGGGGTGGGGTTGAAGCCCAGGTGTGGATAGTTCGGGTTCGGGATGGGTGGAGTGGATTTCAGACCTTGGGGCAGGTCGCCGTCCCGAGCGGCCGAGGAGTTGTCGTACGGAGGCCGTTCCACGTCCGGCGGGTACGTCACTTCGACGCTCCCGCGTCGCCGTGCCTGGACTTCTTCAAGGCCTCTTCCAGCGCCCGGTCGACCTCTTCGTAGCTTTTCTTGCTCTCACCGATGATCTTGGCGAGGTCCTCGGTCTGCTTGCCGATCTCCTCGGTCCCGTACTTCCAGTCGTCCTGGAAGTCCTGGCAGGCCGAGTCCAGGTCATCGGTGCCCAGGCCCGTGACGATGGCGTCACTCAGAGCTTTGCGCAGGCCTTTCAGTGAACTGCTCGATTTGTTGAGGAGTTTCATGAAATGGGCGAGTTCTCCGCCGTCCACGACCAGTCGGTCAGCCATGCGCCGTTCCTCCTCCGCGTACGGAGCCGGCGGCGGGCTGCCGGGCGCTCGTCGCGCCCACGAGCCGTCCTGTGCTGCAACGGGCGTGCGGCAGGGTTCGATGGCGGCTCAAGAGTGGACTCCCCGGCGAGTCAGAGTTCGTCAAGAGATTCCAACGCTATCCTGGCTTCGCCAGCGCGAACTGCCCTGCGAAGGGGCGCATAAGGGCGTCTGTGGGGCGCTTCGAAGAGCGCAACTGGTCCGCGTGTGCTCAGTCGGCGACGGCGTCACGTACATGCGTACCCTGCTACAGGTTCCTCGGTGAGGACCGTGAGCTGTGAACCGTCGCTGAACCGGATGCGCAGTCGATCACTCACATGCGGAGAGTGGCTGTACTGCACGGCCAATTGAGCTGTCTTCGAGGCGTGGCGGCCACGGCGAGTGTGCCACCCGTGTCTCGTCAGCGGTCGACCGCCTAGGCCCTCGGGTGCGGAACGGACAGGGTGAAACGGCAGTGCGATCACGCACTCACGACCGCTGAAGAAGTGAGGCTGAGCGAGCCGAAAAATCCTGTGCGGGCAAGATCATCATCTATTAGGCTCGCCGGGCCAGTCAGGAACCCGCTGGGCCTTCGAAAGAAGAAGCGGCCGGGTTCAGACAACGATGGAGGGGGACCGCGTGAGATTGAGCAGGACCAGAGCCGTTTGCATCACCCTGAGCGCATTCGCTTTGGGGCTGGTCACGGCCAACTCTGCCTCCGCTGGAGGGTGGACCTACGGCGCCTATGAAGGCGGCGGGTACGGCGTCTGGAACTACGATCCGGGCCCCGACCCGATCGGCTACGGCGACGCGCCCGGGGACGCGATCGCGGCCTGTGACACTGCAGCGGACGGCTGGGGCATCGAGGTTCGCCTCGACATCGGCCGCGACGGGGACATCGACCGCACGGTGAGTACCCGCGGAAACAACTCCCCGTACTGCTCAGGCTATGCGACCGGCAACATCCCCGAAGGAACTCCCGTCCGCGTGTGGGTCGTCAAGGTCAGTGGTTCGACCGACTACCACCCCGTCTACAAGGACGGAACCGCGTAAGTCGCAACCGCCACGCGCGGGAAGACCGTCGAGCGTCCTGAGGGCCCGTCAGGTACTGAGGTCTGATGCGTGATGCCGCTGGGCCGACGTCTTGAACTGCGAAGACGAGGGTTCGCCGTGCGGCGTCACGCGAAGATCGCCAGTAACGGCCTCTACCGCATCGGTCGTGAGGGTTGGCCTGGCTCATGAGGGAAGGGCCCGCTTCGCGGGGCTACGCTAGTAGTAGCCCTTCGTACCGTCGAGCAGTTCCCGGACGATGTCCGCGTGCCCCGCGTGTCGCCCTGTCTCCTCGACGAGGTGGATCAGTATCCAGCGGAGGTTGGCGCTGCCGTCGTGGAAGTCGGGGTGGCGGCCGGCGTCGTCCAGGTCAGCCGCGGCAACGATCTCGTTGCTGCGGGCGCACTGGGCCTCGTACTCCGCGAGGAGCTCTGCAAGGGGGCGGCCATCGGTGTGCCAGTCGCCGTTCTTGCTTGACTCGTCGAATGCGGGGTTCCGCTTCTTGTCGCCGCCGAGGAACACCACTTCCAGCCATATGTGCTCGGTCCAGCGCATGTGGGAGATGAGACCGGCCATCGTCATGGCCGGTGAGGTCGGGATGACCTGGCGGCGCGCGTCCTCGTCGCTCAGCCCTTCGCACTTCCAACGGAGGATCTGCCGCTGCAGGTCCAGCCAGCCGACGAGCGCGGTACGTTCGTCCGCTTGGCGTGGGGGGCGTTGAAGTTCCGATGACATGCCGGCGCACGCGACCAGGGCGGTCGGGAGGGGACACCTGGAGGACGGGCTCGTCCGCGATTTTCGATCCTGAGGCGTGTAGGGCTTGGTCCGCTGATGGCGGGAGGCGCACTCAGGACGGTCGACCTGTCCTGGCTACGACCGTAGTTCGCTTCCTCCGGGCCGTCGCGCCTCCCCCTGGGTGCCTTCGCCCTCCTCGTCACTGGCTTCGATCATGCGCATACCCCGGGAATCAGCGACGCGCAGCGCATCGCTGAGGCACTCGGCGAGACGGATGCCGGCGTAGCGGACCTCGGTGTACGGCGACATCGGGTCGTCCAGCACCTGGCGGGCGTGGGCAAGGACATCGGTGCCGGTGGCGAGCTGGGTGGCCTCCAGGTCGTCGGCGAGGCGGGAGAGGTAGCCGCCGCTGTTGTCCGTGACCAGGTAGCACGGCTTGCCCTCGGGGGTGGGCCAGGGGAGGAGACGGAGGGAGGTCGGAGCGTGTGCGCGGCTGTTCGCCTGTTCCATTACGCAGCCACCTCCGGCGAGCCGATCACGCGCTGGTCGAGGTCGATCCCGAAGTCGGCGGCCAGTACGAGGGCGAGCCGCCGGCGCTGCTGGAGGGCGGCCTCGCGCTCGCGCGCGGTGAGGTAGGGGCGGACCAGGGCTGAGTCGGTGCCGTCGAGGAGGGTGGCCAGGCCGTACGGCGACCGGTGGAGGGGGAGGTTCGAGGGCTCGGCGGTGAGGGGGCAGCGTACGAGGGTGAGGTGCAGGTGGGGGAAGGGCGGACGGTGAGGGCGGCGGTGCCGTTTCCCGGTACCGGGGGCGAAGAGGAGGCGCAGCCATTGGAGGGCGCGAGGGATAAGGTCGTGCACGTCGACGCTCCTTGTAAGCGTTGGCCATGCCCCGGGAGGTCTACATGCTGGTGCGCGGCTCCGGCGCCCGCATGGGAGACGCCGAAGC
>NZ_JBEYFC010000098.1:0-23253 GCF_040634175.1 Streptomyces sp. NPDC007162 | reverse complement strand
GTCAGGGCGCGGGCACGCAGGTCGTCCGTGGTGGGCAGCGCGGTGCTGGTCATGGGGTCCTCCCGAGGATGAGGGATCAGCGGGTGGAGCAGCCCGGTACCGTCGAACTCATCGGCCGGGCGGGCGAGCAGCAGCGTCCCCAGTCCCACCAGGCGGGTTACTTCCTGCGGGTCGCCGACACCGGTGCCTGGTCCGTCGTCAGGAGCGACACGGCCGGCCGGCTGACCACCCTCGCCGAGGGCACCGCCCGCGCCCTGGGCACCCGCCGCTGGCACACCCTCGCCCTCGGCTTCAGCGGCACCACCATCACCGCGAGCGTCGACGGCCGGCGGGTCGGCGCGGTGGACGACTCCGCGTACCCGGCCGGACAGGTCGGCCTCGGCGTGGCCGGCTACCAGACCGACGAGTTCGACAACCTGAGCATCACCCCCGTACGCCGGCCCGCCGCGGCCCCGGCCACGCTCACGGCCGGCCTGCCCGCGACGGTCCAGCGGGGCGCGTCCGCGACCCTGACGACGACGTTCACCGTCCCGCGGACCGGCACCGGGGCGGCCACCGGTGCGGCGACCGACCTCACGCTGACCCCCGGCACCCCGGCGAACTGGCGGGCCACCCCGACCACCCCCGTGACCTTCGCCCGGGTCGCCCCGGGACACTCGGTCACGGCCACCTGGACCGTCACCGCGCCGACGGCCACGGACACCCCGGTGACCAACACCTTCACACCGCTCGCCACGTACCACCGGGACGGCGTACGGCACTGGACGTACGGCGGCGCGAGCACCCGGGTGCCGATCCCGGCGCCCACCGGGAACCCGTACGCGAGCGAGCTGTCCTTCGTCTCCGCCGACAACGGGTGGGGGCCGGTCGAACGGGACATGTCCAACGGCGAGCAGGCGGCGGGGGACGGACGGCCGCTGAGCATCCGGGGCGTCGCGTTCGCCAAGGGGATCGGGGCGCACGCCGCCGGTGACGTGGGCCTCTACCTCGGTGGGAACTGCAGCCGGTTCACCGCCACGGTCGGCGTCGACGACGAGGTCGCGCCCTACGGCTCGGTCGTCTTCTCCCTGGTCGGGGACGGCCGCACGCTGGTGACGACGCCGGTGCTGAGCGGGGAGTCGGCGGGGGCGGCGCTGGACGTCGACGTGACCGGCGTCCAGGAGCTGCATCTCGTCGTCGGGGACGGCGGGGACGGCAACGCCCACGACCACGCCGACTGGGGCGGGGCCCGGCTCACCTGCGCGGGGTAGGCCCGCGGGCAGGCCGCGCCCCGAGCGGGCGCGGCCTGCCCGTTCACCGGGCCGACGCCGCCCTGTGCACGGCCAGGGCCAGCCGGTCGTTCTCCGGGGCCGCGCCGCCCGGGAACGCGAACCGCCGCCTCGTGTAGCCGTAGGCGATCCCGCTCCGCGGGTCCGCGAACGCCTGGGAGCCCGCCGCCCCGCTGTGGCCGACGGTGCCCGCGCCGAGGAAGGGGTGCCAGCTGTCGGCCGTCGCCTGGAAACCGAGGCCGTACGACTTGTGGGTGCGGGCCACCAGGTCGTAGCCCACGGAGTGGAACTGGCCGAACTCCGCCACCGTGTCCTCCTTCAGGAGCGGGGCCTCGCCGTCGATCTCGCTGAGCAGCGCCGCGTACATCCCGGCCAGGCCGCGCGCCGACGCCACCCCGCCGAACGACGCCGGGCCCTTCGCGCGCACCCGCGGGTCGTTGGGCAGGGACCCCAGGTCGGTCGGCTCGGCCGCGTGTTCGTTGAAGGCGATCGCGGCGAGCGTGTGCGGGCCGGACGGGACCGAGTCGAGCAGGGCCTGCTCCGCGGACGTGGGACGCATCGGCTGGGTGGTGCGAAAGCGCGGCTCGTGCGCGGCCGGCAGCCCCAGGAAGAAGTCGAGCCCGTACGGCGCCCGGACCCGCTCCTCGTACACGTCCTGGAGGGTACGGCCCGTCGCGCGCCGTACCACCTCGCCGGTGAGCGCCCCGATGACGAGGGCGTGGTAGCCGAAGGCGGTGCCGGGGCGCCAGAAGGGCCGCTGGTCGGCGAGGCGTTCGGCCATCGCCCGGTCGTCCGCGAGTTCCTGCGCGCTGAACCCGGTGTCGGTGCCGATCAGACCGGCCCGGTGCGCGACCAGTTCCCGCAGCGTCAGCGCACCCTTGCCCTCCGCGCCGAACTCCGGCCAGTAGTAGGTGACCTTGCGGTCGAGCTCCAGCGTGCCGTCCTGCACCAGCATCGCCACCACGAGGTGCGCGGCACCCTTCGTGGACGAGAACACCCCGTACAGGGAGTCGCCGTCGGCACCCTCGCCGGCCCACAGATCCACGACCCGCCGGCCCTGTACGTACGCGCACAGCTGTCCCTCGTAGTCGGCCGGTCCCTCGGCGACGAACGCGGCGAACTCCTCGCGTACCGCCTCGAAGCCCTCCGCGACCGTGCCCTGGACGGTGATCTCCTGAGTCATCCGCTCTCCTCAACCGAGCCGCCACCTGTGTGGTTCCTCAGGTCGGTACGGCGGGACGTACCCGTTCGACTCAACAGCGGCGACGCGGCCCCCTGAGGGCCGTTCGCGCACCCCGGTAAAGTTTTCGCCATGCGCGATCTCGGGGTGGGCTTCGGATATCTCCTCAAGGGCCAGCGATGGGTGGGCCGGCACGGCAGGCAGTACGGCTTCGGACTGCTGCCCGGCCTGATAACGCTCGTCCTGTACGCGGCCGCGCTGGTCGCGCTGGCGATATGGGGAGCGGATCTCGTCGCCTGGTCCACCCCGTTCGCCGACGACTGGTCCAGCCCCTGGCTCGGCCTCTTCCGTGGCTTCCTCACCGCCGTGCTGTTCGCCCTCGGCCTCCTCGGCGCCGTCCTCACCTTCACCGCCGTGACGCTGCTGGTCGGCCAGCCGTTCTACGAGAACCTCTCCGAGAAGGTCGACGCGGACGTCTCGCCCGACGGCACCGCGCCCGGGTCCGGGCTGCCGTTCTGGCGCGAACTGTGGATCTCGGCCCGCGACAGCCTGCGCATCCTGCTCCGCGCCGGGCTGTGGGGCCTGCTCCTGTTCGCCCTCGGCTTCCTCCCCGTCGTCGGCCAGACCGTCGTACCCGTCGTCGGCTTCTTCGTGACCGGCTTCTTCCTCACCGAGGAACTCACCGCCGTCGCCCTCCAGCGCCGGGGCGTCGACCTGCGCGCCCGGCTCGCCCTGCTGCGCTCCCGCAAGACCCTGGTGTGGGGCTTCGGCACCCCACTGGGCCTCGCCTTCCTGGTCCCGTTCGTCGCGGTGTTCCTGATGCCCGGTGCGGTCGCGGGCGCCACCCTCCTCGCCCGTGACCTGCTGGGCGAGGAGACGACGCGGCAGGACGAGCGCGACGGCGAACCCGTCAGCCCCTGAGCCCCGCGTCCGCGGCCACGGTCACGATCGCCCGTACCTGGTCGATGATGTCCACCCGGTTCCGTACGAACTGCGGGTCGGTCACCTCGGTGGTGTTCCCGGCGCCGAACTCCAGCACCGGCGTGTGCACGTGCCCGCCCGGCAGCCGGCCGTGCAGCCCGAGCCGGTCCCGCAGCAGCGTGGCGCGGTAGGCGATCTCGTTGGACAGGTAGTCCCCGCCGCCCCCGGCCCGCGCGGTCGACCCGGCGGTCGGCCCGTCCGCCCGTACGACGGCCTCCGCGCCCCCGGCCGGTATCTCGGTCACCTCCGTGTGGTCGTACACCGGGAAACGCCCCGTGCCGGCCGCCGCGATCGCCGCGTACGGCAGGGTCGTGGTCGTCCACTGCGGCTGCGAGGCCGGGTCGGCGACCGGGACGGTCCCGGTCCGGCTCACGTCGTCGTTGTCCGGGAACCCGCCCCGCCAGGCCCCGTTCGTGCGCTCCACGTCGAACCGGCCGACGCGCCCCTGGCTCACGGTCGTGAACAGGTCCACCTTCGGCAGGTAGGAGCGCAGCGTCCGCTCGACGGTCCCCGCCGCGAAGTCGTCCCACCGCACCGGGAACACGGCCGTCTCGACCCGCGCCGGGCCGTGCGAGGTCCGCACGACCGTCCCGTCCAGCGCCAGCGCGCTCGCCCCGGACGGATTGGAGATCCGGATGTCCCGGTCGAGCGTGAACGGGTCGAACCCGGTGACCAGGATCCGCCGCAGGTGCCGGCCGGGATACCGGATGTCCGTCTGCCCGCGCGAGCTCCGCTCCAGCACGTCCAGCAGCGCGGCCCGCTGCCGCTCGCTCAGCCCGAACCCGGGCTCCAGGGTTCGCACGTCCCGGGTCATCCCCAACCGCGCCCAGTACAGCGGCCGGTCGTCGTCCCGGCTGAGATCACCGCCGAGCGGCCCCCGCCCCTGCGCCCGGTCCACGGCCCGCCGCCACAGCGCCGACCCCTCCCGTACGACGATCCGCCGGGCCTCGGCGTAGGAGTGCGCGCCGCCCAGCGCCCGCGCGAACCGCGGTGCCACGCCGTCGAACCCGGACCGCCGGAGGATCTCCTGCGGCACGGCCTGGTCCAGCCGCCGCTCCTCCACGGTGGGGGAGGGCGCGGTCGCCGCCCGCGCCGCAGTGGGGGCAAGCGCCCCGGCCAGCAGGGCGATTCCGAGCACACCTGTCCGAACGCGCAGCGAATGCAAGGGGTTGGCCTTCCGTCGCAGTGGGGTGCGTGGTGCCGTTCGGGGCGCAGTATCGCGCACCCGTGGCCGTGGTGCCGGCCGGTTTGTGAAGGGTTCGTACGGGATCGTCGGCGGGCGCTCGATCACCGGCCGTCGTCTCACAGCCGCGGCTAAGGTGTGATCCGGGACAAGTCCCCCCTGAGCAGCCCCGGTCCGGGACCTGACCCCTGGACCGGGGCTTGCGTGCGGGGTGCCCCGGGACGTGTCAGTCCCGTACCCCGAAGCCGTACACCGTCTCCGAGCGGTACACCGCGCCCGGGTCCAGACGAGTGCTCGGGAACTCCGGGTGGTTCGGGGAGTCCGGGAAGTGCTGCGTCTCCAGGGCCACGCCGTCACCGGGGGCGAACGGGGCCGTCAGGTGCTCGGCCGTGTACAACTGGACGCCCGGTTCGGTGGTCGCCACGGTGAGGGTGCGGCCGGATCCCGCGTCGTGCAGTTCGGCGACCTCCACCGGGGAGTCCGTGACGCCCTTGTCGAGGACGAGGTTGTGGTCGTAGCCGGAGCCCACCTTGCGGGCCGTCCGGAAGTCGAAACGGGAGCCCGAGACGTCCGCCAGGACCCCGGTCGGGATCAGGTCGCCGTCGACGGGTGTGTAGTGCGAGGCGGCGATCCGCAGTTCCTGGCCGGTCGCGTTCCCGGAGCCCGCGAGGTTGAAGTAGCTGTGGTTGGTGAGGTTCACGACGGTCGGCGCGTCGGTGACCGCCTCGTAGGAGATGTGCAGCGCGCCCGCGGCGTCCAGCGCGTACGTCACGGACACCGCCAGCCGCCCCGGGAAGCCCTCCTCGCCGTGCGGGCTCACCCGGGTCAGCCGAACCCCGTGCTCGACGGCCGCCGCGTCCCACACCCGCTTGTCGAAGCCGCCGCTGCCGCCGTGCAGCGAGTTGGGGGCGTTGTTCGGCTCCAGGGCGTAGGTCACGCCGTCCAGCGGGAAACGGGCGTGCGCGATCCGGTTGGCGTACCGGCCCACCAGGGCGCCCAGGTACGGGCCGGGATTCTCCACGTACCCGTCGAGACCGGCGAACCCCAGCACCACGTCCGCCGTCCGCCCGTCCCGGTCCGGGACCTCGACCGACTGCACGATCCCGCCGTACGACAGGACCCGCACCCGCGTACCGGCGCGCTCCAGCGTCCAGCGGTGGACCTCGGTGCCGTCCGAAAGTGTGCCGAAAAGTTCGCTCATGGGGAAACTCTAAGCCAGGGGTCTAGTCCACCGGGTCCTTCGCGGTGACGGTCCGGTAGGCGATCGCGGCGAGCTTCGACTGGCCGTCGGTGCTCGGATGGAACCAGTCCCAGTGACTCAACTGCTCCGTCCCGAAGCGGTACTGGTACACCGCACCCCCGTCGAACCGGCACCGCCGGTCCTTGGCGCAGACCTCGGCCAGCACCTTGTTGTAGTCCTCGACCCGCTGCTGCACCCGGTCCCTGCGCAGGGTCGCCGCGCTGGTCAGGTCGTCCGCGTCGCCCAGCATCGAAGGGCAGATGCCCAGCTTCCAGATCTGCTTGCCCAGCGGATTGGTCCGCCCCTCGGACCACAGCCGCTTCAGGTTCGGCACGCTCGCCACGTACACCTGCGTCCTGGGCAGCGCCTTGCGCAGCGTGCCCAGCGCCTCCTCGAACTGGCTGCGGAAGTTCGCCACCGACGTCATCGCCCGCACCGACGAACGGCAGGCGTCGTTCGACCCCACCATCACCGTCACCAACTCCGGCCGGCGCACCACCGCGTCGGCCAGCTGTCCGGGCAGGTCGGCCATCCGGGCGCCGGTCTGCGCGTAGTTCCAGCTCCGGTCGGCGGCCCTGGCCCGCCCCAGCAGCCGGACCGCCAGACTGTCCACCTGGTCGCTGGTGCCGGTCGCCCAGGACACCTCCGGGCAGTCCGAGAGCACCGTGCACGCGTCGAAGCCACGCGTGATGGAGTCCCCGACGGCCGCGATCGACGCCGGGCTGGGGTCCCACACCTGCACGGCCCGCGAGCCACGCGTCCGCCCGCCGTCCGGCGAGCCGGAGGAACCGCCCACGACATCACACCCGGCCACCCCCAGCGCGGTACCGGCGGCGACGATCCCCACCAGAGCACGCGAACGCCGACGCCGCTGCTTGCGCATACCCCGCTGGTCCTCTCCGTCGCCTGGTTCGTCCCCCTTCATAACAACGCACGGGAGTTCCCGCCCGCGCCCTGCAACGGACCACCCCCGTACAAGCGTCCCCATGGGTGAATGGTGGGGGTTTCCTGGCTGTGGGACCGACGGTACGTCACACTCCTTGCCCCGCCGCACGGTAGCCTCGCCATCAAGCGGCCGTCGTGCCACTGCCGCCAGCCAGCCAGCAAGATGTCCCGCTCTGCCCGGAGGTTCCGGTGACGACACGTGGAGTTCTGTACGTGCACTCCGCGCCGCGCGCGCTGTGCCCGCACGTCGAGTGGGCCGTCGCCGGGGTGCTCGGCACGCGCGTCAACCTCGACTGGATCCGGCAGCCCGCGGCCCCCGGAACCTGGCGCTCCGAGTTCTCCTGGCAGGGCGAGGTCGGCACGGCCTCCAAACTGGCGTCCGCGCTGCGCGGCTGGCACCTGCTGCGCTTCGAGGTCACCGCGGAACCCTGCGCGAAGGCCGAGGGCGAGCGCTACAGCTGCACCCCCGACCTCGGCATCTTCCACGCGGTCACCGGCATCCACGGCGACATCCTCATCCCGGAGGACCGCCTCAGGGCCGCCCTGACCCGCTCCCAGCGCGGCGAGACGGACCTGGAGGCCGAGATCGCCAAGCTGCTGGGCAAGCCCTGGGACGACGAACTGGAGCCCTTCCGCTACGCGGGCGAGGGGGCGCCTGTGAGGTGGCTCCACCAGGTGGTGTGACCGCCGTATCCGTCTGCGGCGCCGTCGTGGCCGACGACGAAACGCAACTGTGGCCCGAACTCCACTCAGGGAGCCGGGCCACAAGCCTTAAGCGGAGCGTTTCTCACACGGTCCGGAACGCCAGCACCACGTTGTGCCCACCGAACCCGAACGAGTCGTTCAGCACGGCGATCCGCCCCGCGGGCAGCTCCCGCGCCTCACCTCGCACCACGTCCGCGTTGACCTCGGGGTCGAGCTCGTCGAGGTTGATGGTCGGCGGAGCCGTCCGGTTCACCAGCGCCAGGATCGACGCCACGGTCTCGATGCCCCCGGCACCACCCAGCAGGTGCCCGGTCATCGACTTCGTCGCGGAGATCGCCATGTGGTCGACGTCGTCGCCGAACACCTTGCGCAGCGCCTTGACCTCGGCGACGTCACCCTGCGGCGTCGACGTCGCGTGCGCGTTGACGTGCACGATCTCGGCCGGCTTCAGATCCGTGTTGTCGAGCAGGTTCTGCAGCGCCTGCGCGATCCCGTTGCCGGACGGCTCCGGCTGCGTGATGTGGTGCGCGTCGGCCGAGATGCCCTGGCCGACCGCCTCGACGTAGATCCGCGCCCCGCGCGCCTTCGCGTGCTCCTCGGACTCCAGGACGATCACGCCCGCGCCCTCACCGAGCACGAAGCCGTCCCGGCCGGAGTCGTAGGGGCGCGACGCGCCCTCGGGGTCGTCGTTGTTCTTGGACATCGCCATCATGTTGCCGAAGGCGACGATGGGCAGCGGGTGGATGGCGGCCTCGGTACCACCGGCCACCACCACGTCCGCACGCCCGGTGCGGATCATCTCGATGGCGTACCCGATGGCCTCGGCGCCGGAGGCGCAGGCCGACACGGGGGTGTGCACACCGGCCCGCGCACCCAGCTCGATACCGACGTTCGCGGCCGGCGAGTTGGGCATCAGCATCGGCACGGTGTGCGGGGAGACCCGGCGTACGCCCTTCTCCTTGAGCACGTCGTACTGGTCCAGCAGGGTGGTCACACCACCGATGCCGGAGGCGATGACCGCGCCGACCCGGTCGGGGTTGGCGGACTGGTCCTCACCGGCCCTGGCGGTGAAACCGGCGTCCTTCCAGGCCTGCTGGGCGGCGATCAGCGCGAACTGCGCGGACCGGTCCAGCTTGCGGGCCTGCGGGCGCGGCAGGATCTCGCTCGGTTCGACGGCGATCTGTGCCGCGATACGGACGGGCAGCTCGGCCGCCCAGTCCTGCTCCAGGAGGCTGACACCGGACTTGCCGGCGACCAGGGCCTCCCAGAACGAAGCTGCGTCGCCACCCAGCGGTGTGGTTGCGCCGATACCGGTGACGACCACGGTGCGATTGGTCGGGCTCACGGGAATTCTTTCTCCAACGGATACGGGATTCGACGGCGCCACCGCCGGGTGGCGGGGCCTAGCGGCCGGGGACCCCGACGGGACTCAGGTCAGGCGCCTGAGTCCCTGGCGGGGTGCTCAGGCCTGGTGCTTGAGGATGTAGTCGGTCGCGTCGCCGACGGTCTTGAGGTTCTTGACGTCCTCGTCCGGGATCTTGACGTCGAAGCGCTCTTCGGCGGCGACGACGACCTCGACCATGGACAGCGAGTCGACGTCCAGGTCGTCGGTGAAGGACTTGTCCAGCTGGACGTCCTCAACCGGGATGCCGGCGATCTCGTTCACGATCTCGGCGAGACCTTCGACGATCTCTTCCTGAGTGGCGGCCATGTCAGGCGCTCCTTCTTAGATGTTCCAGACGGTTGCTGCGGTGTTGCAGTCGGCGGACCGCACCGGATGCATGATCCGGCACGGAGTGCCTAGGGGAGGGTAACGACAGTGGCGGCGTAGACGAGACCCGCCCCGAACCCGATGACGAGCGCGGTGTCGCCGCTCTTCGCCTCGCCGGTCGCCAGGAGCCGCTCCATCGCGAGCGGGATCGAGGCGGCCGAGGTGTTGCCGGTGGTGCGGACGTCACGGGCGACCGTGACGTGCTCCGGCAGCTTGAGAGTCTTCACCATCGAGTCGATGATCCGCACATTGGCCTGGTGCGGGATGAAGACGTCCAGGTCGTCCGCGCTGATCCCGGCCGCGTCCAGCGCCTGCTGTGCGACCTTCGCCATCTCGAACACGGCCCAGCGGAACACCGCCTGGCCCTCCTGCGTGATCGCAGGAAACTTGATGTTGCCCTGGCTGTCGACCGGCAGCCCGGACCGGTCACCGGTGGGGGTCCCCCCGCCCGAGCGAAGCCGAGGGTGAGGGAGGAAGAGGTCCCAGGGCACGGTCTGCTTGATGGTCTCGGACTTGTCGCCCTCCGACCCCCACACGGTCGGACCGATCGCCGGCTCCTTCGAGGGGCCGACCACGACCGCGCCCGCGCCGTCACCGAACAGGAACGCGGTGGCCCGGTCCTCCAGGTCGGTGAGGTCGCTGAGCCGCTCCACGCCGATCACCAGGACGTACTCGGCGGAACCCTCCACGATCATGCCCTTGGCGAGGGTCAGGCCGTAGCCGAAGCCCGCGCAGCCGGCCGAGATGTCGAAGGCGGCGGCCTTGTCGGTGCCCAGCTTGTCGGCGATCTCGGTGGCGACGGCCGGGGTCTGGCTGAAGTGCGAGACGGTCGAGACGACCACGGCACCGACCTGCTCGGCGGAGATGCCCGCGTCCGCGATCGCCTTGCCGGCGGCCTCGATCGACATCGCGGCGACCGTCTCCTCGGGCCCCGCCCAGTGCCGGGTCTCGATGCCGGAGCGCGAGCGGATCCACTCGTCGGACGAGTCGATCGTCTCGAGGATCACCTCGTTCGGCACCACACGGGTCGGGCGGTAGCCGCCGACGCCGAGGATGCGCGCGTACGGGGCACCCTTGCTGGGCTTGATCTTCGACATCGCTGTGGGCTCCTAAATTCAGGCGCTGTGGTCGGCGATGAGCTCGCGGGCCGCGTCGAGGTCGTCGGGGGTCTTCAGGGCCAGCGTCTTCACGCCGGGCAGGGCACGCTTCGCCAGGCCGGTCAGGGTGCCGCCGGGGCACACCTCCAGGAGGGCGGTGACGCCGAGCTCCTTGAAGGTCTCCATGCACAGGTCCCAGCGGACCGGGTTGGCGACCTGGCCGACCAGGCGGTCCACGATCTCGCCGCCGGCGGCGACGGTCCGGCCGTCCTTGTTGGAGACGTAGGTGATCTTCGGGTCGGCCGGCGAGAGTTCCTTGGCGGCCTCGGCCAGCGCGTCGACGGCGGGGCTCATGTGGTGCGTGTGGAAGGCACCGGCGACCTTGAGGGCGACGACCTTGCGGACGCCCTCGGGCTTGTCCTCGGCGAGCGCGGCGAGCTGCTCCAGGGTGCCCGCGGCGACGATCTGACCGGCGCCGTTGATGTTCGCCGGGGTCAGACCGAGCCTCTCCAGGTGCGCGACGGAGACGTCCGGGTCACCGCCGAGCAGCGCCGACATGCCGGTCTCGGTGATCGCGGCGGCCTCGGCCATGGCCAGACCCCGCCTGCGGACGAGAGCGAGCGCGTCGTCGTCGGTCAGGACGCCGGCGACCGCGGCGGCGGTGAACTCACCGACGCTGTGCCCGGCGACCGCGCCCGGGGTGACGGCACCGAGTGCCGCGGTGGACACCAGTCCGGCCGCGACCAGCAGCGGCTGGGCGATCGCGGTGTCCCGGATCTCGTCGGCGTCGGCGTGCGTGCCGTAGTGCACGAGATCGAGACCGATGGCGTCCGACCAGGCACGCAGACGGTCCTCGACACCGGGAAGGTCGAGCCAGGGGGTCAGGAAGCCGGGCGTCTGGGCGCCCTGGCCGGGAGCGACGAGTACGAGCACTCTCACACTCTCTCTTGTGGACGGCCACGGCCGCCCGTGGGGACAGGGACGAAGAACACGAGGGGGTTTTGTGGACCCCCGACAAAAAGCTATGCCTGGAGATCTCCATCGACCAGACGCCCCAGGATCAGCGCGATCCGCAGCGTGAAGGCGGATCTTACATCGGACGGCGACCATCCGGTGACGTCTGTCACACGTCGGAGCCGGTAGCGCACGGTGTTCGGGTGGACGAAGAGCATCCGGGCGGCGCCCTCCAGGCTGCTCGCCTGTTCCAGATAGACACTCAGCGTTTCCAGCAGCGCCGAGCCCGCTTCCTCCAGTGGTCTGTAGATCTCCTCCACCAGCTGCTCGCGCGCGCTCGGATCGCCCGCGATGGCGCGCTCCGGCAGCAGATCGTCCGCCAGCACCGGCCGTGGCGCGTCCTGCCAGGCAGAACACGCCTTGAGTCCTGCGGCGGCGGCCTGCGCGGACCGCGTGGCGGCCAGCAGATCCGGTACGACGGGCCCCGCGACGACCGGCCCGGCGGCGAACGGCCCGATCAGCGACTTCGCTACGGCCAGCGGGTTGTCGCTGCCGCCGGCGATGACGACGAGCCGGTCCCCGAGCACCCCGGTCAGCACCTGGAGCTTGGCGTGCCGGGAGGCCCGCCGGATGGCCTCGACGGTCAGCTCGCTGTCCCCGTCGGGCGCGGTGCCGAGCACGACGCACACGTGGTCCGGCGAGTTCCAGCCGAGCGCGGCGGCCCGGCTCACCGCGCCCTCGTCCGCCTCGCCGCTCAGTACGGCGTTCACCACCAGCGACTCGAGACGCGCGTCCCAGGCACCCCGTGCCTCGGCGGCCTGGGCGTACACCTGGGCGGTGGCGAAGGCGATCTCCCGCGCGTACACGAGCAGCGCCTCGCGCAGCACCCTCTCGTCGCCCGGGGCGGCCACCTCGTCGATCGCGCTCTCCATGACCTCGATGGTGGTGCGCACCATCTCCACGGTCTGCCGCAGCGTGATCGCCCGGGTCAGCTCACGCGGTGCGGTCCCGAACACGTCCGTCGAGATCGCCTGCGGGGCGTCGGGGCGCCGGAACCACTCGGTGAAGGCGGCGATACCCGCCTGGGCGACCAGCCCGATCCAGGAGCGGTTCTCCGGTGGCATCGCCCGGTACCACGGCAGGGTCTCGTCCATGCGCGCGATGGCCTGGGCGGCGAGGCTGCCGGACGACTTCTCCAGCCGCTTCAGGGTCGCGGAGTGCGGGTGGACGTCATGAGCCGAGGGGTCGGACTTGCGTGTTACGGGTTCGGGCACGGGGACAAGACTGCCTCATCCGGGCGGGCACCTGCGCCGCCGGGTGCCGACTGCGGTCTACGGTGGTCCCGTGATGGACGTCAGGCGCGCGGCGCAGCGCTACCGGGGCGGGGACCCGGCGGCCGGGATCGAGTCCCGCCACGCCTTCTCCTTCGGCCCGCACTACGACCCCGGCAACCTGCGCTTCGCGGCGGTCATCGCCTGCAACGAGGAGCGGCTGGCACCGGGGGCCGGTTTCGACGAGCATCCGCACAGCCACACCGAGATCGTGACGTGGGTGGTCGAGGGCGAGCTGACCCACCGCGACTCCGAGGGCAACGAGACGGTGGTCCGCCACGGAGACGTGCAGCGCCTCGGCTCCGCCGGGGGCGTGCGGCACGTGGAGCGCAACGACGGGGCCGGGCCCCTGACATTCGTGCAGACGTGGCTGGCGCCGGTGCGGGCGGGCGGTGACCCGTCGTACGAGATCGTCCGGGGCATCGCGGACTCGACGCCGTACGCCGTCCCGGAGGCCGCGGCGATGCTGCACGTCCGCCGCCTGGCACCGGGGGAGCGGACGGCGGTGCCGGCCGGGGCGTATGTGTACGTGCACGTGGTGCGGGGGGAAGTGCGGCTGGGGGGCGAGGATCTGGGGCCGGGGGATTCGGTCCGCATCACGGACGCGAAGGACTTGGAGGCGTCGGGGATCACGGACGCGGAGTTGCTGCTGTGGGAGATGGCGGCGGGATGAGGGGGCGGCCGCGGGCGCTCCTGGCTGCCGGGCCGGAACCACCCGGTTGTCTCACCGGGTGTTCCGGCCAAGAGCGGTGCTGGACGGACTGGCGCGTTCGGCAACCCCCGGTCCCGGCCCCGGGTTCCTCAGCCGCGCAGCTCCGCCAGTACCGCGTCCGTGAACACCGGCCATGCCTCGATCGCCCAGGGGCCGAACGGCCGGTCCGTCAGGGCGACGGACGCCAGTCCCGCGTCCGGGTCCACCCACAGGAACGTGCCCGCCTGGCCGAAGTGGCCGAAGGTGCGGGGCGAGGACGAAGAACCCGTCCAGTGCGGGGACTTGGAGTCGCGGATCTCGAAGCCCAGTCCCCAGTCGTTCGGGTTCTGGTGCCCGTACCCCGGCAGCACGCCCTTCGTCCCCGGGAACTGCACGGTCAGCGTCGCCTCCGCCACCGTGCGCGGGTCCAGCAGCCGCGGTGCCTGGAGCTCCGCCGCGAAGCGGAGCAGGTCGGAGAGCGAGGACACGCCGTCCTTCGCCGGGGAGCCCTCCAGCGACGTCGACGTCATGCCCAGCGGCTCCAGCACCGCCTGCCGGGCGTACTCGGTGAACGGCATCTCCGTCGCCTTTGCGACATGGTCCCCGAGCACCTCGAACCCGGCGTTGGAGTACAGCCGCCGCTCGCCGGGCGGCGCCGTCACCCGGTGCTCGTCGAAGGCCAGCCCCGAGGTGTGCGCGAGCAGATGCCGTACCGTCGCCCCCTCGGGCCCCGCCGGCTCGTCCAGCTCGACCGCCCCCTCCTCGTACGCGACGAGCACCGCGTACGCGGCGAGCGGCTTGGTGACGGAGGCCAGGGGGAAGCGGTGACCGGCCGGCCCGTGGGTGCCGTGGACCGTCCCGTCGGCGCGCACGACACCCGCCGCCGCGGTGGGGACGGGCCAGTTCTCGATCAGCGCGAGGCTCTGCAAGGACATGCCGTCGAGCCTAAGCGGCTCAGAGCGTCAGCATCATCGTGGGGTCCGGCTTGCGCGCGAAGCCGAGCGCGGCGTAGAGGGGCTCGGCCGCCGCGGACGCGGTCAGCATGACCTGCCCCGCGTCCCGCTCCCGGAACCAGGCCAGCAGTTCCTCCATGCACGCGCGCGCGTACCCGCGTCGACGGGCGTCCGGGTCGGTGGCCACGCTGAAGACGTACCCGGAGCGGCCGTGCGGACTGCCCGCCTTGCCGATCCGGTAGTCGATCGTCCCCACGACCAGCGCCGCCAGCGCCCCCGGCCGGTCGGGATGGTCCACGACGAACGCGGCGAAGTCGCCGTCCGCCTCGTCCAGCCGCTCCGCGAGCCCCGGCAGCGCCAGGGCGTGCCAGCCGGTGGAGGCGTCCCCGCCGGGAAGCGCGTCGATCATGACCTGGCGCAGTCGCAGCACTTCGGGCGCGTCCGCGGGCGTGGCGCGGCGTACGAGACTCATGGACGCGAACGCTAGCCATGTCCGCGCGGTCGCGTCGTCCGTATTTCTTACCGGATCCGCTTGCTTGGAGTGCACTCCAAGGTCATAGCGTGGTGGTCATGACGGTGATGCAGACCACGACCGCGGCCCCCACCGAGCAGTCCGACCGCGAGCCCGCCGACATCTGTTCCGCCCCACCCCGGCGGCACCCGCGCCCCGCGGGCCAGGACCGCTACACGATCAGCGAGGTCGTCGCCTTCACCGGCCTGACCGCCCACACCCTGCGCTGGTACGAGCGGATCGGCCTGATGTCCCACATCGACCGCTCCCACACCGGCCAGCGCCGCTACACCAACCGCGACCTGGACTGGCTGGACTTCGTGACCAAGCTCCGCCTGACCGGAATGCCGGTGGCGGACATGGTGCGCTACGCGGAGCTGGTGAGGGAGGGCGAGACGACCTACCCCGAGCGCCGCGAGCTGCTGGAGCAGACGAGGAGGGACGTCCTGTCGCGGATCGCCGAGCTGCACGACACCCTCTCGGTCCTGGACCGGAAGATCAGCTTCTACGAGACCGGCGGCGCGTAGGGCTCACAGCTCGGCCAGCAACTCCGCCTTCTTCGCGGAGAACTCCTCATCGGTGACCAGCCCCGCCTGGTGCAGCTCCCCCAGATGGCGAATCCGCTCGGCGATGTCGGCGGGGTCACGGCGCCCCGCCGGTGCCGGCACCGCGGCCGTGCCCCTGGCCCGTACCGCCTCCAGCACCGCCGCGGCGAACGGCAGCGACTCGTGCACCGGCCCGTACCCCAGCCCGAACACGACGGTCGCCGGGTCCTGGTCCGCCGGGACCGTCGGCGCCGCCCCCGCGAGGTCGCGCCGCAGCAGTCGTAGGTGCCCCTCGAAGACCTCCGGCGACCGCCACTCCACACCGCCCAGGTCGGCGACCGCGAAGCGCTGGTCGCCGGCCTTCCACTTCGCCGTCGACGCTCCCGTCCACGACCACCGGAAGTGCACGGCGTCGCCGTCGAAGCTCGCCTTCCCGTCGTACGCCTTGAACTGCCGGGGCGCCTCCGGCGCGGCCACCAGGAACTTGTCCGCGGGGCCCGACTCGGTGAGCAGCGGGCGCAGTTCGTCGGCGTAGTACTCGGCGAGGGTCGCCCGCTCGGCCGGGAGCACCAGCCGGTACGGGTCGCTGCCGTCCTTGAGCTGACCGGCCGCCGCCTCCAGCAGCGGATCCGCGCCGGGACGCGGTCGGGCGCGCAGGACGACCGTGCCGCGCTTGCCCGGAGTGACGGTCACGGCCTCCAGCGCGGTCAGCGGCACCAGCCGTTCGCCCAGGGTCTGGAACAGCTTGGGGGTGCGGATCCCGCGTTCGTAACGGATGCGCACGGAGTCGGACTCGAACTCCCAGGCGGCATGAAATCCGGCCAGTACGTCACCCATGCGGCTCATCGTATGCGGCACGTGCTTCTCAGTCCCATCCCCGCGCGCACCGCACTTCCTGCTGTTTCTACGCGCGTTCGGCCATCAACGTGTCGGGCAGACCCGCCCGGCACCCGTCATCGTCGTGGGCGCAGGTGACCGCGCCGTATGCGCCGACCCCGATGTCCGCGAGGTTGCGCAGGCTGTCCGTGCCGGGCTCGAAGTACCCGGCGTGTCCCTGGGCGTCGTGCGCCGACAGCACCCTGGCCCCGAAGGAGGCGGAGACCGGGTCGGCGCCGTGGCCTAGTCCGCCGAGCTCCAGATAGGGGACGTCCTGGATCCAGTCGGTGGCGTCCCGCATCGCCCACACCCGGGCCGAGGTGCCCAGGTGCGAGGCGTTCTCGACCCGCATGCCGGGGCTCGCGGCCACCGCTATGTCGGCCACCCGGCCCGGCATGCCGTGCGCGGCCACCCCGCAGAGCACCGAGCCGTAGCTGTGGCAGAACATCGAGACCGGTGCCTCGCCGGGCAGGGCGCGCAGCAGCGCGTTGAGACGTACGGCACCCAGCTCGGCGGCCGTGCCGGTCGCCGCGCCCACGCCGAGCCCGTCGGGGGCGGTGTAGTCGGCCCAGGCGATCACCGCCGTACGGGTCGAGGGGCTCGCCGTGCGCTCCGCCCGGTACAGCGCCTTGGCCATGCCGACCGGGGCGGTGTACTGGCGGTTCGTCCGCTGGAAGGTGAGCAGGTCGGTGTCGACGCCGGGCACGACCACCGAGATCCGCTCGGCCCTGGTGAGGTCGCCGAACACCTCGGCGACGCGGCCGTCGCCGTCCGGGTCGAAGGCGAGGATCTGCCGGCCCTTCGTGAGCAGCGCCTCGTAGCGGTGCATGCGGCGGCCCGCGTCCTGCTGCCCCGCCGCGCTGAGCCGTGGGTCGTGCATGCGTTCCTTCTCGACGACGCGCTGCTGGTCGAGCGCGATGTCGTTGGCGCGGTACCGCAGTTCGACCGGGGCGCCGTTCATGTTGCCGACGGCCAGCGGGTAGCGGTGGACGAGCCGGTCGCGCTCCTGCGCGGTGAGCGACGCGAAGAAACGGGTGAGCCGCGCGGGCGACGCCTCCGGGTCCGGCAACCGCAGACCGTGGACGCTGCCGTGCTCCCAGCTGCCCAGGGAGGCCTGCAGGGCGGTGGTCTCGCGGTGGGTGCGCAGTGCGGTCCAGCCGGTGGTCGCGAGCATCACGAACACCACGGCGAGGGCGAGCAGCGCGCGCCAGACGTTGAGTGGCGGGGAGGTGTCGAAGGAAGTCACTGGGAGGACACACTAGGAGAACGAAGGGGTCTCGCGGTAACCGAGTGACAGTTATCACGTTTCGACAAAGACCGGGCCGATCTTGGGCCGGTGTGGCACTCCTCAGGCCCGGCGCCAGTCGCCGGTGAGTGCCGGCCCGACCTGATCGAGGTAGGCCGCGGTGAGTTCGCGGATCCCCGTGACGCTGAAGTCGTCGCCGACCGACCAGTGCCGCTCGGTCACCCTGATGACCGCGCCGAAGACGGCGACCACCAGCCGGGGGCGGGGGTCGGAGTCCGGATCGACGCCCTCCCGTTCGGCGATGATCCGCGCGATCTCCTCCTCGGTCTCCGCCTGGCGCCGCAGATGGGCTGCGAACAGGATAGGGGTGGCCTCGATCATCTTGTACGTGCGCATGAGGAGCTCGACCGGGACGTACCGCTCGACGGCCTCCTCGATGGTCTCCCAGCTGTCCATGACGGACCGGCGCAGCGTCTCCAGCGGCGTCTCCTCGGGCGGGCGGCGGCGCACCGCCTCCACGTAGTGCGCCTCGGTGAGCCGCGGCAGGAAGAAGGCCACGTCCTCCTTGCTGGCGAAGTAGCGGAAGAAGGTGCGCTGCGAGACGTCGACGGACTCGGCGATCTCGTCGACGGTGGTCTGCTCGTAGCCCTGGGTCGCGAACAGTTCGAGCGCGGACCGCAGCAGGGCGTCCCGGGTGCGCTGTTTCTTGCGTTCGCGCAGCGTTTCCATGCCTGACAGTTACTGACTAGTGAATTTGTTTGTCAACTGTCAGTGGCTGTCACTAGCCTCGAAAGCATGACTAGTCAGACCACGCTCGACGCGACGGGGTCGGGGGACAAGGCGTCGGCAGCCCCGTCGCAACAACCATCGGCCTCCGGCCTGCGCGGCCATCCCTGGTTCACCCTGATAACCGTCGCCGTCGGGGTCATGATGGTGGCCCTCGACGGCACCATCGTGGCCATCGCCAACCCGGCGATCCAGAAGGACCTCGGCGCCACCTTCGCCCAGGTGCAGTGGATCACCAACGGCTACTTCCTCGCCCTCGCCGTCTCCCTGATCACCGCGGGCAAGCTCGGCGACCGCTTCGGCCACCGGCAGACCTTCCTGATCGGTGTCGTCGGCTTCGCCGCCGCCTCCGGCGCCATCGGGCTGTCCGACAGCATCGGCCTGGTCGTCACCTTCCGCGTCTTCCAGGGCCTGTTCGGTGCGCTGCTGATGCCGGCCGCGCTCGGCCTGCTGCGGGCCACCTTCCCGGCCGAGAAGCTCAACATGGCGATCGGCATCTGGGGCATGGTCATCGGCGCCTCCACCGCGGGCGGCCCGATCCTCGGCGGTGTGCTGGTGCAGCACGTCAGCTGGCAGTCGGTGTTCTTCATCAACGTTCCGGTCGGACTGGTCGCCCTGGTCCTCGGTGTGGTGATGCTGCTCGACCACCGCGCGGAGAACGCCCCGCGCTCCTTCGACGTGCTCGGCATCGGCCTGCTCTCCGGTGCGATGTTCTGCCTGGTCTGGGCCCTCATCAAGGCGCCGACCTGGGGCTGGGGCGACGGGAAGACGTGGGCGTTCCTCGCCGTGTCGGTGCTGGGCTTCGCCCTCTTCTCCTTCTGGGAGACGAAGGTCAGGGAACCGCTGATCCCGCTCGGCCTGTTCCGCTCCGTGCCGTTGTCGGCCGGTGTGGTCCTGATGGTCCTCATGGCCATCGCCTTCATGGGCGGCCTGTTCTTCGTGACCTTCTACCTGCAGAACGTGCACGGGATGGACCCGGTCGACGCCGGTCTGCACCTCCTCCCGCTCACCGGCATGATGATCGTCGGCTCCCCGCTGGCGGGCGCCGCGATCACCAAGCTCGGCCCGCGGATCCCGCTGGCCGGCGGCATGGCGGCCACCGCGATCGCCATGTACGGCATGTCCACGCTGAAGGCGGACACCGGCAGCGGGATCATGGCCGTCTGGTTCGCCCTGCTCGGCCTCGGCCTCGCGCCGGTCATGGTCGGCGCCACCGAGGTCATCGTCGGCAACGCCCCGATGGAGCTCTCCGGAGTGGCCGGCGGTCTCCAGCAGGCCGCGATGCAGATCGGCGGCAGTCTCGGTACGGCCGTCCTCGGCGCCGTGATGGCCTCCAAGGTCGACAACGACCTGCCGGGCAACTGGACCGGCGCGGGGCTGCCGAAGCTGACCTCGGCGCAGCTGGCCCAGGCCTCCGAGGCGGTCCAGGTCGGGGTCGCGCCGATCGCCAAGGGCACGCCCGAGGCCGTCGCCGCGAAGATCACCGGTGTCGCCCACGACACGTTCATCTCCGGGATGAGCCTCGCCTCGCTCGTCGCGGCGGGGGTGGCGGCGGTCGCGATCCTCGTCGCGCTGTTCACGAAGCGGGGCGAGAACGCGGACGGCGGCGCGGGTGTGGGACACCTCTGACGCCGTGCCCGACCTCCCCATCTGACCACGATTCAGGCGTGGTTCACCTATCAGGGTGACTCCGCTCAAGATCCCTCGCGTTCGGTGCGCGCCGCAGGTCACAGTGGGTCAAGTCCTCCGCAGGGCATGGGAGGACGCCCGGGCCGCGGCGCGCTGCTGGAGGGGGGCAGCGCGCGGGCAGGTCTGCGGACGCGGAACAGGGGTACCCGGTCATCACACCCGAACAGTCCATGAGGACAGAGGAGTTGATGATGGCGAGCTTCGGCCAACGAACACGCGGGTACCCCCGTTCACGTGGCCGCACAGGCACACGGGACGGGCTGGACCGGGGGACGCTGGGCATCATCGGCACGATCTGCGCCGTCGCCGGCTTCTTCACGTTGGGGATCATCCTGGGCCCGGCCGCACTGGTGTGCGGCTGGCTCTCCATGGGCCGGGCGTGGAACCCGAAGAGCTCGATACCGGCGCTGGTCGCCGTGGTGCTGGGTGCGATCGACACGCTGCTGGCCCTGCTGTGGCTGGGCGGGGTATCGCTCTAGCGCGCGGCCCGGTGGGGGCCGCTCGCGCAGTTCCTCCCCCAGCCTTCGGCCGGGGGTACCCCCAGCGCCCCTTACGGGCACGGGTGGGCGCAGCGGCACCCCGTCGGCGCCGGTGAGCGCACCACCTCAGCTCGCGCCCCGTCCCGCAGGGCAACCACCTCGGCCCGCAGCGCCCGTACCTCCTCGGTCAGCGCGCTGATCGCCTCCGTCTGCCGCCGTTCCTCGTCGTCGTCCTTCTCGAAGCGCGCGATGAACCACGTGGCGATGTTCGCCGTCACCACACCGAGCAGGGCGATCCCGGACAGCATCAGGCCCACCGCGATCATCCGGCCCAGCCCGGTCGTCGGCGCGTGGTCCCCGTACCCCACCGTCGTCATCGTCGTGAACGACCACCACAGCGCGTCACCCAGCGTCCGGATGTTCCCGTCGGGCGAGTCGCGCTCCACCGACAGCACGGCCAGCGACCCGAACATGAGCAGGCCGATGACCGCGCCGACGACGTACGTCGTCAGCCGGATCTGCTCGGCCATCCGGGCCCGCCGCCCCACCAGCGTCAGCGTCGCGACGAGCCGCAGCAGCCGCAGCGGCTGGAGCAGGGGCAGCACCACCGCGCACAGGTCTATCCAGTGCGTCCGCACGAACTCCCGGCGGCGGGGCGTCAGCGTCAGCCGTACGAGATAGTCGGTGGCGAAGGACCCCCACACCACCCACTCCGCCGCCGTGCACGCGGACGTCAGCACGCGACCCGCGGAACTGTCCACGATCGGCAGCGCGTAAGCGACCGCGAAGGCGACCGCGAGGGCCAGCAGGGGCCGTTGCGTGAGCTGCTCCCAACGGGCCTGCGCGGACTGTTCCTTCATGTGCGCATAGTAAAGAAATCGCAAGGGCGGCGGAGACCGGAGTCCCGCCGCCCTGCGTCCTGCTGCCCGGTACGGCCTACGCGTCGCCGCCCGCCGCGCCCGGGTGCGCCGCCGTCACGTCCAGCAGCTGGTAGCGGTCGATGGCCTGCTTGAGCACCGAGCGGTCGAGCCTGCCCTCACGGGCCAGTTCGGTCAGCACCGCGACCACGATCGACTGGGCGTCGATGTGGAAGAACCGGCGCGCCGCGCCCCGCGTGTCGGCGAAGCCGAACCCGTCGGCGCCCAGCGACTGGAACGTGCCCGGCACCCATCGCGCGATCTGGTCCGGAACCGATCGCATCCAGTCGGACACGGCCACGAACGGCCCTTCGGCGCCGCTCAGTTTCTGCGTCACCCACGGCGTCCGCTGCTCCTCCTCCGGGTGCAGCAGGTTGTGCTGCTCGCAGGCCACGGCCTCGCGCCGCAGCTCGTTCCAGGAGGTGGCGGACCAGACGTCGGCCTTCACGTTCCAGTCGGCGGCGAGGATCTGCTGCGCCTCGACCGCCCACGGGACCGCCACGCCCGACGCCATGATCTGCGCCGGTACCGCGCCCGCCGTGCCCGCGCTGATCCGGTGCACGCCCTTGAGGATGCCCTCGACGTCCACGTCGGCCGGCTCGGCCGGGTGCTGGATCGGCTCGTTGTAGACGGTCAGGTAGTAGAAGACGTCCTCGCCGTGCGGGTGCTCGGCGTCGGCGCCGTACATGCGGCGCAGGCCGTCCTGGACGATGTGCGCGATCTCGTACCCGTACGCCGGGTCGTAGGCCACGCAGGCCGGGTTCGTGGAGGCCAGCAGCTGGGAGTGGCCGTCCGCGTGCTGGAGGCCCTCACCGGTCAGGGTCGTACGGCCGGCGGTCGCGCCCAGGACGAAACCGCGCGACAGCTGGTCGGCCATCTGCCAGAACTGGTCGCCGGTGCGCTGGAAACCGAACATCGAGTAGAAGACGTACACCGGGATGAGCGGCTGGCCGTGCGTGGCGTACGCCGAGCCCGCCGCGATCAGGGACGCCGTACAGCCCGCCTCCGAGATGCCGTCGTGCAGCATCTGGCCGGTCGGGGACTCCTTGTAGGCGAGCAGCAGATCGCGGTCGACGGCCTCGTACTGCTGGCCGAGCGGGTTGTAGATCTTCGCACTCGGGAAGAAGGAGTCCATGCCGAAGGTGCGGTACTCGTCCGGCGCGATGAGGACGAAGCGGCGGCCGAGCTCCTTGTCCCGCATGAGGTCCTTGAGCAGCCGCACGAAGGCCATGGTGGTCGCGATGGACTGCTGACCGGTGCCCTTCTTCACGGTCGCGTACGCCTTGTCGTCCGGCAGCGCGAGCGGCTCGGAGCGTACGACGCGGGTCGGGACGTAGCCGCCGAGGCCCTTGCGCCGGTCGTGCATGTACTGGATCTCTTCCGAGTTCCGGCCCGGGTGGTAGTACGGCGGCAGGCCGGACTCCAGCTCCTTGTCGGAGATCGGCAGGTGCAGCCGGTCCCGGAAGCCCTTGAGGTCGGCGACCGTCAGCTTCTTCATCTGGTGCGTGGCGTTGCGGCCCTCGAAGTTCGGGCCCAGCGTCCAGCCCTTGATCGTCTTGGCCAGGATGACCGTGGGCTGGCCCTTGTGCTCGGTGGCCGCCTTGAACGCCGCGTAGATCTTGCGGTGGTCGTGACCGCCGCGGCCCAGGTGCAGGATCTGGTCGTCGGTCATGTTGGCGACCATCGCGCGCAGCCGCTGGTCGTCGCCGAAGAAGTGCTCGCGGATGTACGAGCCGGACTCGGTGGCGTACGTCTGGAACTGGCCGTCGGGGGTCGTGTTCATCTTGTTGACCAGGACGCCGTCGCGGTCCTGGGCGAGCAGCGGGTCCCAGGTGCGGTCCCAGACGAGCTTGATCACGTTCCAGCCGGCGCCCCGGAAGACCGACTCCAGGCCTGGATCATGCC
>NZ_JBEYFC010000097.1:0-23270 GCF_040634175.1 Streptomyces sp. NPDC007162 | reverse complement strand
GCAGAGCCCGGCCCCGAGGTGACTGCGTCACCGGGGACCGGGCTCTTGGCCTCTCAGCGGTGGCCGCCGTCCTGAAACCGGCCTACCCGGTCGTGTGCGGGGCGGACTTCAGCGCTCGCTTCAGGCGGGGGCCGAACGGGGTCTCCACGAACCGGTGGATCAGCCAGGCCAGCCCGAGCATGCTCAGCACCGTCACCGCCAGCGTCGGCCACGGCGGTAGCCCCCAGCCCCGGTGCAGGACCCGGATCGCGAACCATCCGAGGTGTTCGTGGATCAGGTAGAAGGGGTACGTCAGCGCCCCGGCCGTGGTCAGCCACGGCCAGGCCGCCCACCGTGTCCAGCCCGCGGCCACCGCCGCCACCGCCATGTACGCCAGGGTGACGACCAGCATCACGACGTACGGGTCACGGGGCGAGCCGTGGTGCCAGGCCCCCTCGGTGGCCATGCGCAGTCCGAGGATCCAGGAGAGCGCCACGATGCCCCAGGGCAGGGCGTGGTTGCCGAAGCGATGGACCAGGTAGAGGGCCAGGCCGCCGATGAAGTACGGGGCGTACTGGGGCATCACGACCAGCTCGGTCCAGGGGCCGCCGGCCGCGGTGGAGAGCACGGTGGCCAGCGTCCACACCGAGCAGAACAGCACCACCCTGCGGTAGGTGACGCCCGGCAGGACGACGGTCAGGGCGAACAGCGCGTAGAAGCGGACCTCGACCCAGAGGGTCCAGCAGACGCCGAGGACGCGGGGCACGCCCATCGGCTGCTGCAGCATCGTCAGGTTGACCAGGAACTCGTCGAGCCGGACCGCGTGGACGACGGCGGGCAGCACCAGGGACGCGCCGGTGACCAGCAGCAGGGCCACCCAGTAGGCGGGGTAGAGGCGGGCGACCCGGGAGCGGAAGAAGTCGCCCAGCGAGCGGCCCCAGCTGCTCATGCAGATCACGAAGCCGCTGATGACGAAGAAGAACTCGACACCCAGGTTGCCGTAGACGGCCGCCTTGGACAGGGTGGGGAAGAGGTGGGCGGGGTTCTGGTGCCAGGACGCGGAGACGACTCCGCCGCGCCCGGTGTAGTGGTAGAGGCAGACCATCAGGGCGGCCAGCAACCGCAGTCCGTCGAGGGCGAGGAGTCGGGGGCGCGGCCGCCGGGGCGGGGCCGGGACGACGTCGATCTTCGCAGGCGAGGGCGGTGTGGTGGGGGGCGCGAGAGACATGGTCCGAAATGCATACCAGGTGCTTGGCGGTTAATCATCCGAGCTGCTCGGGCATCGCCGGGGAGTGGGAAGCCCGCTACCGGCACCTGGGCGAATGGTAGGAAAACGGCATTAAAGCCTATGGTCATTCCTTTGTCTGTCGCAGCCCATTAACCATACGGTCGTTTTTACTTCCTGGGCTCTCCATCCATCCTCCCGGTACGGGGCATCTCGCCGCGCACAGCTGTTACACAACCTTTGCTCGGCAGGCTCAGAAGCGGGCGCGGGTACGCGCAAGGGGCGGGTCCCGTTGACCGGGACCCGCCCCTTGGGGAGGCGGTTCGGCAGCGCTCAGCGACGCACCCCCCGTCGCAGGCTGCGCGCCTTGCGGGCAACCCGGCGCACGGTCGCGTTGCGCGGGATGAACGCCAGCTGCGAGGGCACCCCGCCGGGCAGCGCGAGCGAGGTCAGGCGCCTGCGCTTGAAGTAACGGATGGTGCGTTCGTTCAGATGCCTGCTCAGATAGCGCTCGGTCTCGACGCGCAGCTGCGGGTAGATCTTCGGCTGCATGGCGAAGCCCACCGCGCGGATCAGCGCACCGAGCGCCTCGACGGACATGCCGGGACGCTGCTCCTCCACCGCCTTGCGGTCGGTGAGGTCGGGCACCAGCGCGTCGACGACGGTGACCGGGACCCGGTTGCTGTTCTCGTAGGGGACGAGCTTGTCGAGGAGCGTGTCGGTGCCGATCCGGGCGGTCGGCAGGCCGTACAGCGCGGAGGCGGTGAGCAGTGCGGTGGAGAAGCAGCCGACGACCAGAGCGGGACGCATCTTCTGGTAGAGCACCTCGGCGAGGACCGTGGTGTCCAGGACCGTGAGCTCCACCTTGAGTTTCTCGGCCTCCTGCTCCAGGGTCCGGGCGAACCGGGCCGGGGCGGAGGGGTGCGGCTTGAACACCACCTTGGTGTGGCCGAGTTGCACCGCGCCCCGCAACATCCGCACATGCAGGTTCTCCTCCTGCTCGGGGGTGAGGATCTCGAGCGCGGAGAGGTACTGGCCGAGCAGCAGGGCCGGTTCGTCGATCTCGGGCAGGTCGTCGCCGCTGGGGGCGAGTTCGGCCAGCACCTTGGTGAAGGCCGCGGTCGGCACGACCTCGCCCTCGACGCCGAACTCGGTGAGCAGCAGCGGCTTGAGGCCCGGCACCAGGTCCAGGTGCAGGACCCGGTCCACACGGGTGCCGACCAGCGGGTCGATCTTGTTGCGGGTCGGGCCGTAGCTCATCAGGCCGTCGGCGTAGACCGTGACCGGGGCGCCGGTGAAGATCTGGGTGAGGCTGAGCGAGGGGTTCACCTGGATCGACTCGACGGCGAACTCCACGTCGTCGTCGCCGAGCCGCCACTCGTGCCGCAGGAAGCGTTCCCACAGGGGCATGTCGTCCACCCGTGGGGCCCAGCCGCCCGGGTGGAACGGGAAGATCGTCTCGTTGTACGAGATCACCTCGTCGAAACGGTCGCGCAGCCGCTCGAAGCCGGGCGCCTCCTCCAGGCCCGGGGTGATCTCGGGGGTCGCCGCGTTGTTGCAGACCAGCAGGATGCGCCGGTCGGCCGGGCGGAAGGCGCCGGAGTCCAGGGCGGCCGCGAGGGTGGCGGTGCCGTAGAGGGTGGACGCCTGGAAGATCTGGGTGGTCACGCGGCGGCTCCCGCGGGGGCGGGACGGCGGCGCAGCCGGCGCAGCTTGCCGGCCCGCTGGAGGTCCATGGAGTCCAGGGCCTCGTCCAGCACGTCCTGCGGCATGCGCCGCAGTGCGGCGGCGCTCATGGATTTCAGCTTCTTCGCCACCGCGGGCTCGAACCTTTCGATGGATCCCAGGTGATGGGAAATGATGGCGCAATACGTACGGACGGCCTTCGGCAGGAGTTCCTTCGCGTCGGCGTCCTGTGCGGTTTCCTCGATCACCTGGTCGAACGCGCGAATGAAATCGAGCTGACGGACGTCGCCGATCTGTGTGAGTGAAGAGGCTACGCCACGCCGGTAGAAGACGCCGAGCAGGTTCACCGCGGCGAAGGAATCGGCTTCCCGGTGCAGCTTCCAGATCCACGGCCGGTCCTCGGCCGTGCGCAGTCCGTCCGTGAAATGCACGAGCCCCTTGTCCACCAGACGGCGGTGGTAGACACCCGCCCACGCGTACGCGTAGTCGACGGAGGTGGACCGGTCGGCGGGCAGGATCGCGTCCCGCGGGTTCATCACGACGTTGCGCCGGCCGACCGGCACCCGGGTCACGAGCCGGGCCCGCGCGGTGCACTGCACATGGTCGGTGCGGACGAAGTCGCAGCCCAGCGACTCGATGGCGGCCACCAGGTCCGGGTAGTAGCCCGGTGCGAGCCAGTCGTCCCCGTCCAGGAAGGTCACGTACTCGCCGCGTGCCCTGTCGATGCCGGTGTTGCGCGCGGTGGCCAGACCTCCGTTCTGTTCGTGTCTGACATGGACCGCGCCGGGCAGCTCGCGCTCTGCTCGCGCGAGAATCTCTGGAGTCCCGTCGGTCGAGCAGTCGTCGACGAGAATGAATTCGAAGTCCTCACGCGCGTTCGCGCGCAGACTCCTCAGGGTGTCGGGCGCGTATTGCTGCACGTTGTAGAACGGCACGATGACGGAGAGCTTGACCACGTGAGGGACGTTAGATGAGTGCCCGGCGTGCGTCTTGACCGCCGCCTTGATACCAGGTGAACGACATGTGGCGAGGTCGTGAACCGGGGCTTTTCGGCGGCCGATCCCGGGCCGATTCGCCATTCGGCGACGTGTTGTTAACCCTTTGTTGCATTCAGGTTCGGGAGATCCTCGGAATGGCTTCCTAGCGTCTTCGGTGTGCCAGTAAGTGCAACGAAGTCCCTGCGGGTGGCCGTCCTGGCGGATTCCGACACCCGGTGGAAGTGGGGCGCGCTCACCGCGAAGCGCCTCGCCCCGGGCGAAGACGACGACTCGGACGTCCGGCTCGACGGCTATCTCCTGCGCGGCCGTGCCACCCCCACCGCCCGCCAGCTCCAGGAGGTCGGCGTCCACGCGGACTCGCTCCGCGAGGTGACGTCCGTCGAGTTCCTGAGAGAGATGGAGCAGCAGTCGTACGACATCCTCGTCCTCTCCCTCGTCGGCGGCGGGGTGCAGGCCATGCTGCACGGGCTGCGTGCCGCCTGGGCCGGCCGGGAGCAGCGCCCCGTCGTCGTCACCGGCTATGTCGGAGTCGTCTACGAGAAGCTCGCCGACGGCCTGCTGCTGCGCCACGGCGCGGACCTGGTCCTCGCCAACTCCCGCCAGGACGCCGAGCGTTTCCGGGCGGTGTACGACGGGGTGGGCGCCGACTCCGGCGCGGTGACCGAGGTCGCGCTGCCGTTCCTCGGCGGAGCGCCCTACGAAGGTGAACACAAGCCATACACGGTGGTGTTCGCCGCCCAGCCGTCCGTCCCGGACAGCCGCAAGGACCGCGCCTACCTGCTCGACCGGCTGGTCCAGCACGCCCGCAGGCACCCCGAGCGCGAGGTGCTGCTCAAGCTGCGCTCCAAGCCCGGCGAGCACACCACCCACATCGAGGAACTGCCGTACCAGAAGCTGGTCCAGGGCAAGGACGTGCCCGCCAACTTCCGGCTGGTCTACGGGCACATGGGCGAGGTGCTCGACCACACCGACCTCCTGGTCACCATCAGCTCGACGGCCGCCCTGGAGTCCCTGCACCGGCGGATCCCCACCGTGGTCCTCACCGACCTAGGCATCCGCGAGACGCTCGGCAACCACCACTTCGTCGGCTCCGGCTGCCTCGCCTCCTGGGACCAGCTCGACGCCGGACACCGCCCGGTGGCCGACGCCGAGTGGGTCGCCCGGCAGGGCGTCGCCGCCGACGGGTCGTACGCCACCGCCTTCGACGCGGGCCGCGAGCGCATCGCGAAGCTGCTCGCCCGGCCCGGCGGGCTGCCGCCCCTGAACCCGTACTACACACCCGAGACCGCGCCCGGCTACCTGCCCGGCATCCTGGCCCGCCACCACCTCGGCCCCGACGGTGTCCCGCTGCCCGGCGCGCCCGCCGCCGACAAGGCCCCGGGACCCGTCCGTCAGATCGTGCGCCGGGCCGCACGCGGCGCCTACCGCCACGGCGTCCAGCGGGTGGCCCCCGTGATCCGACGAATGGGAGAGCTGTGAGCGACCGGATCCCGCACCAGGCGTCGCCGGCGCCTGCCGGACCTGAAGGAACAGAGCCGATGCCCCACCTCGAAGGGGCGAACCTGCCCCGCGTCCTCGCCGTGATCCCCGCCCGGGGCGGCTCCAAGGGCGTGCCCGCGAAGAACCTCGCCCCGGTCGGCGGCATCCCGCTGGTCGCCCGCGCGGTCCGCGAGTGCGTCGCCTCCCGGCTGGTGACCGACGTGGTCGTCTCCACCGACGACCAGGCCATCGCCGCCGCGGCCCGCTCGGCCGGCGCCGAGGTGGTGCTGCGGCCCGCCGCCATCGCCGGTGACACCGCCACCTCCGAGGCCGCCGTCCTGCACGCCATGGACGCCCACGAGGCGTTGCACGGCGCCCCGGTCGACGTCGTCCTCCTCGTGCAGTGCACCAGCCCCTTCATCGTCCGTGAGGACATCGACGGGGTGGCCGGCGCGGTCGTCGAGAACGGCGCCGACACCGCCCTGACCGTCGCCCCCTTCCACGGCTTCGTCTGGCGCGACGAGGTGCACGCCCCGGTGTCGGCGGGCGCCGGCGAGGCCGCCGCCAGCGGTGGCTTCGGCGTCAACCACGACAAGTCGTTCCGCCCGCGCCGCCAGGACCGCCCCCAGGACTTCCTGGAGACCGGCGCCGCCTACGCGATGCGCGCCGACGGCTTCCGCGAGCACCAGCACCGCTTCTTCGGCCACACCGAACTGGTGCGGACCGACCCCGCGCGCGTCCTGGAGATCGACGACCCGCACGAGCTCGCGCGCGCCCGCGCCCTGGCCCCGCTCTTCGACGCGGACCGCCCCGGCGCGCTGCCGACCGCCGACGACATCGACGCGGTCGTACTGGACTTCGACGGCACCCAGACCGACGACCGGGTGCTGATCGACGCCGATGGAAAGGAGTTCGTCTCCGTGCACCGCGGCGACGGACTCGGCATCGCCGCCCTGCGCAGGAGCGGGCTGAAGATGCTGGTCCTCTCCACGGAGCAGAACCCGGTCGTCGCCGCCCGGGCCCGGAAACTCCAGATCCCGGTCCTGCACGGCATCGACCGCAAGGACCTCGCCCTCAAGCAGTGGTGCGAGGAGCAGGGCATCGCTCCCGAGCGCGTGCTCTACGTCGGAAACGACGTCAATGACCTCCCGTGCTTCGCCGTAGCCGGCTGGCCCGTGGCGGTCGCGAGCGCCCACGACGTCGTACGCGGCGCCGCACGCGCGGTCACCAGCCTGCCCGGCGGTGACGGCGCGATCCGAGAGATCGCCAGCTGGATCCTCGGCCCCTCTCTCGATTCCCTCCCGAAGTAAGGACACCCCACCGTCATGAGCAACTCCCGTCTGCGCCAGTTCGGTTCCCGCGAGGTCGGCCCCGGCAAGCCCGTCTACATCTGCGGCGAGATCGGCATCAACCACAACGGTGAGCTGGAGAACGCCTTCAAGCTGATCGACGTCGCCGCCGAGGCCGGCTGTGACGCCGTCAAGTTCCAGAAGCGCACCCCGGAGATCTGCACCCCGCGCGACCAGTGGGACATCGAGCGCGACACCCCCTGGGGTCGCATGACCTACATCGACTACCGCCACCGCGTGGAGTTCGGTGAGGACGAGTACCGCCAGATCGACGACTACTGCAAGACCAAGGGCATCGACTGGTTCGCCTCCCCGTGGGACACCGAGGCCGTCGCCTTCCTGGAGAAGTTCGACGTCCCCGCCCACAAGGTCGCCTCCGCCTCCCTCACGGACGACGAGCTGCTGAAGGCGCTGCGCGCCACCGGCCGCGCCGTGATCCTCTCCACCGGCATGTCCACCCCGAAGCAGATCCGCCACGCGGTCGAGGTCCTGGGCAGCGAGAACATCCTCATGTGCCACGCCACCTCGACCTACCCGGCCAAGGCCGAGGAGCTGAACCTCCGCGTCATCAACACGCTGGAGAAGGAGTACCCGAACGTCCCGATCGGCTACTCCGGCCACGAGACCGGCCTGCAGACCACCCTCGCCGCCGTCGCCCTCGGCGCCACCTTCGTCGAGCGCCACATCACCCTGGACCGTGCCATGTGGGGCTCCGACCAGGCCGCCTCCGTGGAGCCGCAGGGCCTCACGCGCCTGGTCCGCGACATCCGCATCATCTCCGAGTCCCTCGGTGACGGCGTCAAGAAGGTCTACGACTCCGAGCTCGGCCCGATGAAGAAGCTGCGCCGCGTCAACGGTGTCGTCGCCGAGGCGGAGATCGCCGCGGCCGCAGGCGAGCCGGTCCAGGTCTGAGTCTGATTGATGTGTTACGACGACGGGACGGTCGTACGTCGATGAGCCCCCGCGCCGGGAAGCCCGGCCCCCACACCCTCGCGTTCGTCGAGAGTCCGGTGCAGCTGCTGAACGTGCTGGAGTGGGCGCACGTCCACGCCCTGCGCGGAGCGGCGGAGCCGGTGCCGGCCGTGCCCAACCAGGTACGGCGCTCGGCATCCGGCATACCTGCGCCCGGCGCGGAACTCACGATCGTCGTCCTGTCGCCGACGGACCCCATGACCCGGGGCCAGCTGCGCCGCATGGCGGACCTGGCCCGCGACGAGGGGTACCGCGTCCGCTGGGAGGAGGCGCGTGGTGGCACCACCGCCCCCTTCCAGACGATCGGCGGCCTGGCGGGCTCGCTCCGCCGGGCCGACCGCATCGTCATGGGAGACCCGTTCTCCCGCTACGTACAGCTGCTGCTGACGATCACCCGTGCCGATGACCTGGTCGTCGTCGACGACGGCACCGCGACGATGGAGTTCGTCGCCCAGCTCGCCCGCGGCGAACGTCTGGTCCGCTGGCACCGCAAGGGCGGCAGACCCGGCGCCCGGGACCTGCTCTTCGCGCCGGTCTCCTCCTCCGCGCGGCGCCGCCTCACCCCCAGTGACCGCCGCCGCGTCGAGGTCTTCTCCTCCATGCCGATGACGGACACCCCGCAGGGCGTGACGGTCACCGCCAACGACTTCGGCTGGACCCGGGCCCGCTTCGGCCCGCCGCGCATCACCAAGGGCGCGGACATGGTCGGCACGTCCCTGGTGGAGACCGGTGTGGTCGACGGCGATCGCTATCTGGAGGCCGTCCAGACCCTGGCCAAGGCCCACGGCGCGACCCGTTACTTCGCGCACCGCCGCGAGAGCACCGAGAAACTCCACCGCCTCGCCGCCGAGACGGGCCTGGAGATAGTCCGCCCGGACCTCCCTCTGGAGCTCATCGCCCGCCGCGGCCCCATAGGCCGTACGATCCTCAGCTTCCCCTCCACCGTCGTGCACACCCTGCCCCTGGCGCTGGTCGGCACGGGCGTCCGGGTCGCCGTCTGCGACATCGACCCGACGTGGCTGACCCAGAACGCCTCGCCCAGAGCCCAGGGCTTCCTCTCCGGGGTCACGGGCACGGCGAAGGACGTCCACCGCCTGGCAGCGGTGACGAGCCCGGCGTAGAGCTCGGCAAGGCGCCCGCCCCGGACGCGGGGCGGGCGCCGGTTCCCACTGCGGGCAGGGTGTCGTTGAGCGTGCCGTACGCGTCGTACAGGTCCTCGACGGCCCGGACCATGAACATGTCCCCGTCCTCCAGCGCCCCGGGTTCCTCGTCCGTACCCATCGTGAACCGAAAGGTGAGCCTGGGCCGCCGGACGGTCCAGAACGGCTCATCGACGTCGATCTCCGAACGGCTCCTCTTTCAGCGCAACGACGAAGCGGACGAAGACCCCGGCCGGAAAGGCGAGGGTGCCTGCGGTTGGGTGCTTGGAGTCGCGGATGGATATGTGGGTGGGGTCGGTGGCAATCTCCAGGCAGTTGTTGCCATCGCCGCCGCCGGAGTAGGACGACTTCCGCCAGGTGCCGATAGCGGTCACGGTTCTCACAGTTCCTTGGCCAGTCGATGCATGAAGTCACGGGAGCGGACAGGTTCGAGTGACGCTGCTTCCACTCTACGAAAGAGTGTTCGTAGCACGCCCAGTTGCGCCTCGGAGTCGATGAGCCCGGTGCCGTCGGGATGGTCACGGGCGGCGGTGTCCAACTTGGGTACGGCACCCCCGGCGAGCATCATCGGGCTCCAACTCCCGCCGAAACCCTCCAGTTCAAAGGTGATGACGCGCACGGTGATGTGGTCGGCCTCGGAGAGGTCCAGGATCTGAGTGAGCTGGGCTCGTGAAGTGGCGCGATCGCCGACTCTGATGCGAAGTGCGGCTTCGTGGGAGCCCCGGGAGATCGCGGCGATGAACGTGGACCTGACGGAGATCGAGCCGGTCGAGCGGCGGGTGGACACGCTGCTGCGAGCGGAGACGGACGCGGGGACGTATCTCCTGGTCGTCGAATCGCAAGGGAAGCCGGACGAGAGGAAGCGCGGCAGTTGGCCGTACTACCTCTCGTACCTCTACGAGAAGTACCGGTGCGACCCGGTGCTGATCGCGACCACGCAGAGCAGGACGACGGCGAAGTGGGCGTCGCAGCCGATCCAGATCGGCTTCCCCGGGTGGGAGTCGCTGATCGTGCGACCGCTGGTACTGGGGCCGGACAACGTGCCGGTGATCGCGGACGCCCGGGAGGCCGAGCGGGACGTACCTCTTGCGGTGCTTTCGGCCATGACACACGGACGCGGCCGGAATGCCGCGGCCATACTGGAATCGCTGGCAGCCGCCCTGAAGACCATCGACCGCGACAGCGCCGCGGTGTTCGTACAGTTCGTCGACTCGTGCCTGGTTGATCCTCAGGCGAAACAGATGTGGAGGGATCTGATGACCGCGATGCAGTACTTCTGGCGGCACCCGCTGGCGGAGCAGGTGCGTGAGGAAGGGCGTGAGGAAGGGCGTGTGGAGCAGTGTGCCGAGATGGTCCTTCGTGTCCTGGAGTGGCGTGGCATCGCGGTGAGCGATGCGGTCCGGGAGCGGGTGGGCGCCTGCACTGATCTGGAGCAGTTGGAAGTGTGGGCTCAGCGTGCGGTGCACGTCGGAGACGATGCGGAGCTGTTCGCCGGGGAGTGAGCGCGGTGATGGTCAAGACTGCGTCATGGGGCGCCGGGGGCTGAGAGGGGGAGAGGCGGCCGACGTACTAAGGGAGCAAGCAGACGCGACTCCCGACGAAGGGCGACCTCTTGATCCCGCGACGCATCGTCCCGAACCTGGTCGCGGGGCTCGCCTCCGCCTTCCTGCTGGGAGCGTGCGGCTCCTCGACCGGTGCCGCTCCGGCAGCTCCGGCCGCTTCGGCTCCCGCGCCCGCCACGTCGGCCGCTGCGACGCCGACTGCCACCTCCGTTTCCGGCTCCGGCTCTGTGAGCGGATCCTCGGACATCGTCACGTCCGTGACGGCCAGGACGCTGAGCGGCGTCGGCATCGTGGTCACCGACGACAGGGGGCTGGCCCTGTACCGCTACGACAAGGACCAGCCCAGTCCCTCGAAGTGGACGTGCTCGGGTGCGTGCACGAAGACGTGGATCCCCGTCATCGTCCAGGACTCCGTCCAGACCTCAGGGGTCGAGAAGAGTCTGCTCGGCACGGTCCACCGCAACGGCAGGACCCAGCTGACCCTCGCCGGCTGGCCGCTCTACCGGTACGTCGGCGACACGGCGGCCGGACAGGTCAACGGCCAGGGGAAGAACGGCGAGTGGTACGCCGTCACCCCCGCCGGAAAGAAGTCCGCGGGCTGATCCCCGTAAGTCCGCTGACGGCCGACCTCCAGGACCTGTTCTGTTTGAACGGGATTTCGAAGATCTTGGAGAACAGCCAGGCCCCGGCTGTCGCGAGCGGCAGTCCCACCGCGAGCGTGAAGCAGAACGTGGGCAGTCCGCGGGACACGTAGTGCGGGGCCACGCGGCGGATCACGGCCAGGACGACCGGCAGGTGGATCAGGTAGAGGCTGTAGGAGAAGTCGCCGAGGGCGCGGACGGGGCGGGCGGTCAACAGCTGCACCAGAAAAGCCGGTTGGCCGGTGGCGACCGCGGCCAGCAGCATCGTCATGGCCGGAGCGACGGCGAGGTCGATCCAGAAGTAGTGGTTCACCGTCCAGGCGGAACCCCGGACGGCACCGACAGCCAGGACGGGCAGGGCGGCCAGGGCGGCGAGCCATCCCCACGGCAGACGCCGGACCCGGTCCGACGCGCTGATGATCCCCGCGCCCGCCACCCCGGCCGCGAACACGGGCGCGAGATGCGGGGCCAGCCAGTTGTCGCCCTCGACGGGGGACGCGCCGGCCGCCTTCAGCCCGTAGGCGACCACCGGGATCGTCACGCACGCGGCCAGCAGCGCCGCACCCCACCGCCGACGGACGAACAGGAGGAGGGGGAAGAGGAGATACAGCTCGGACTCCACCCCGATGGACCAGAACGCGCCGTTCGGCGTCGGGGCGGTGACGACGTCCTGGGCGACGAGGCCGTACACCAGTACCGTCTCGCCGGTCGGCGGCCCGAAGTGCGAAGCAGGCACCACGAACCAGGAAACGAGCAGGCTCAGGATCAGCGCCGCCCAGTACGGGGGCAGGATGCGCCAGGCGCGCCGGCGCAGGAACCGGCCGACGCCGCCCGAGCGCCAGTCGTGCCGCGCCGGGGATATCGCCAGGGAGAACCCGGAGAGAACCAGGAAGAAGACGACGGCGAGACGCCCGAACATCAGGCCGTCCAGCCACCGGGGCGCCGAGCTGTGGGGGTAGCCCGGGAAGGTGTACAACCAGCAGTGGAACAGGACGACGTAGAGGGCCGCGAGGCCACGGAGGCCGTCCAGGCCCGCCAGTTGCCGGCGGACGGGCGAGACGCCTTCCGTCGACCCCTGTCCGGGCGGCGCGGCGGCCAGGTCCACAGCACTGCCGGCCGGACGGCTCGAATCCACTGAGATGGCGAAGCCCTTCCCCCGGTCGCCGAGCACCTCGCGCCGACGACGCCTCCCGGCGACCCGATGCCGCCCGCAGCACCAGGTACGTCACACCGCCCCGAGGCGTTCATCCACGCGGGGGCCGGCGGCCTACGGGTTCGGGGGGCCGGGCTTCGTGTGGAGCACCGCGCGGGCCTGTTCCGCCGCGCGGGCGATGCTCTCGGAGACGAAGTCCACGAACCGTGCGATGTTCTCCAGACGGGCGGCGGCCGGGGTGCCGGGGCCGAGGACGGCGACGCCCTGCCGTGCCGTCTCCCCGAGGTGGGCGGTGGCGCGGGCGCTCGCCATCGTCGACTGGTACATGACGTCGTCGTCGACGACGTACCGCTCACGGCGGCGTTCGTCGCGCTCCCGGCGGACCAGGCCCTGGCTCTCCAGGAAGGCGATCGCCTTGGAGACGGTCGCCGGACTGACCTGGAGGCGCCGGACCAGTTCCGCCGCGGTGAGGCTGCCGGCGTCGGTGGTGTAGAGACAGACCAGGACCCGGGCCGTCATCCTGGGCAGCCCCGACTGCATGAAGACGGTGGCCAGCAGCTCCTCGTAGCCCCGTACGGCCTCGGTGTCGCGCCCGTGCGGCTCCGGGGCCGTGCCCGGGTCACGGGTCGCGGCCGGGCGCCGGCGGTGGGCGCGGTGCTCGGTGGCGCGGTGGGCGAGGTCGGCGCGGTAGGAGGTGGGGCCGCCGTTGCGCATCACCTCGCGGGTGACGGTCGACGTCGGCCGGTCGAGCCGACGGGCGATCTCCGCGTAGGCGAGGCCGTCGGCCAGCCCCAGCGCGATCTGCTGGCGCTCCTGCTGGGTGAGTCTGCCTCCCGGCATCGCGGCCTCCTTCGGGGTGGTGCGTGCATGCTGGGTGCAGAGTAGCTTTCACTCTTCATTCATTGCAACGAAGAGTGATCTGCTGTTGCGTTAGATTCAGCTCCATTGCAATGAAATTAAGGCTTTGAGCTGCGTATTTGCGAGACGGATGCAACGAACTGGTTGCCCAATTGGTGAACGCAACGTAGCGTTTCTGGCATCGGAAACAACGAGTCCAAGGAGCGCACGATGCAGAAGTTCGACACCCCCGCCCCCGTCTCCGTCGTCCTGGACATCCCCGCCGGGGCGATCCGGTTCATCGCCGCGGACCGGGCCGACACCACGGTCGAGGTCCGGCCCGCGGACGCCGCCAAGGGCCGCGACGTGAGGGCGGCGGAGCAGACCGAGGTCTCCTACGGCGACGGGGTCCTGCGGATCGTGATCCCGGCCGCGAGGAACCGGATCCTCGGCAACTCCGGAGCCGTCGAGGTGACCGTCCAGCTGCCCACCGGCTCCCGGGTCGACGCGAAGGCGGCCCTCGCCGAACTCCGGGGCGTGGGACGGCTCGGCGACGTCACCTTCGAGGGCGCCCAGGCCACCGTCAAGCTCGACGAGACCGGCGGCGCCCGCCTCACCCTCCAGGCCGGTGACATCGAGGTCGGCCGGCTGGGCGGCGCCGCGGAGATCAGCACCCAGAAAGGTGACATCGGCATCGCCGAGGCCGTCCGCGGCACCGTCACGCTGGACACCCGGCACGGCGCCATCTCCGTCGGCGCGGCCCGCGGCGTCTCCGCCACCCTGGACGCCGCCACCGCCTACGGCCGGATCAGCAACACCCTCCAGAACGCCGACGGCGCCGGCGCCGGCCTGAACATCACCGCGAACACCTCCTACGGCGACATCACCGCCCGCAGCCTGTGACCCGCCCGCCCGCTCCCGGCCGCCGCCCCGCGCACCCACAGGTGTTCCGGGCGCCGGCCTGGGAAGTCGGGGTTTACCAATCTGCCGCGTAGGTCGCGGCGCGGACGGGAGGGCGAAGCGGCGTGCGTACCGTCGGTGTGGAGGAAGAACTCCTGCTCGTCGACCCCGAGACGGGAGAGCCCAGGGCGCTGGCCGCGGCGGTGCTGGCGCGGGCCTCGCTGGCCGATCCCGGGCAGGACGTGTTCGAGAAGGAGCTCTACGGCCAGATGCTGGAGTTCGCCACCCAGCCTCAGTCCGTGATGGCGGACCTGGGCGAGGAACTCGTCCGGTGCCGCAAGGAGGCCGCCCGGCTGGCGGGGGAACTGGGCAGCACGGTCGCCGCGCTCGCCACCTCACCGCTGCCGGTCAGCCCGTCGGTCAGCGTCAGCCGGCGCTACCAGTGGATGGCCGAGGAGTACGGCATCTCCACCCGTGAGCAACTGGTGTGCGGGTGCCACGTGCATGTCGCCGTGGACTCCGACGAGGAGGGGGTGGCGGTGCTGGACCGGCTGCGGCCGTGGCTGCCGGTGCTCGTCGCGCTCAGCGCCAACTCGCCCTTCTGGCAGGGCAGCGACACCGGCTACGCCAGCTACCGCAGCCGGGTGTGGATGCGCTGGCCGTCCGCCGGGCCGACCGAACTGTTCCGGTCGCCCGAGCACTACCACCGGCTGGTCTCGGACATGGTGGCCACCGGCGTCATCCTGGACGAGGGGATGGTCTACTTCGACGCCCGGCTGGCCCGGCGCTATCCGACCGTGGAGATCCGGGTCTCCGACGTCTGCCTGCGGGCGGAGACCGCCGTCCTCGTGGCCACCCTCGCCCGGGCGCTGGTGGAGACCGCGGCACGGGAGTGGCGGGCCGGGAAGGAACCGGTCGACCACGGCGTGAGCCTGATCCGGCTCGCCGCCTGGCGGGCCGCCCGCTCCGGGCTCGGCGGGGAACTGCTCGACCCCGTCACCCTGCAGCCCCGCCCGGCGCGGGACGTGGTCGGCACCCTGCTGACGCACGTCAAGGACGCGCTCGCCGACACCGGCGACCTCGCCGCCGCCCAGGAGGGCGTCGAGCGGCTGCTACGGCACGGCAACGGCGCCGACGAACAGCGCAGGCTGCTGGAGCGCACCGACAGTCTGAGGGACGTCGTCACCGAGTGCGTCCGCCACACCCAGGCCTGAAGGTGCTTCTTCGCTCCCCAGAGGATCAGCGCCAGCGCGTAGACCAGGAAGAAGGCCGCGACGAACGCGACGAGGAGCAGGATCAGGGTCAAGGGGGCCTTGGCCCAGCCCTTGGTCGGGTTGTGCGCCTCCGGGCTCCAGCCCGGTGGTCCGCCCGGGCTCCGGATCGGGGTTCACATGACTCATGCCCCCGAGTAACCGGACCGGGCCGGATCATCGGCCGGTGCGCCCCTCCTTCGGTTTCCGCGCCAGGACGAACGCCCGCGGCCACTTCTCGCCCTCCAGCGGCTCCCGGATCAGGGTCGCCGCCACGTCCAGGCCCGCCTTGGAGAGCATGTCGCCCACCGCGTACGCCGGGCGCCAGTGGCAGTGGAGGTCGATCCGGTGGCCGAAGCGCTCGGTGAGGTGCAGCCCGGGCGGCTCGCCCTTCTGGAAGGCCAGCAGGACATGGCCGCCGGGGACCAGGACGCGGTGGAACCCGGCGAAGGTGTCCGGGAGGTGGGCGTCGGGGATGTGGATGATCGAGTAGAGGGCGAGGATCCCGCCCAGGGTCCCGTCGGGCAGGTCGAGCGACGTCATCGAGCCCAGGTGGAAACGGACGCCGGGGTGGGCCGCGCGGGCCAGGGCGACCATCGCGGGCGAGAGGTCGATACCGAAGGCCGGTACGCCCAGGCCGTTCACATGGGCGGTGACGTCCCCGGGGCCGCTGCCCAGGTCGGCCACCGGCGCGGTGCCGTTCGCCTTCACCAGCGCGGCGAACGCGCCGATCAGGGACATGTCCACCGGTCGGTCGGGGAGGCCGGGGTGGGCGGCGGCGTAGTCCTTGGCGATCGTGTCGTAGGACGTACGGGTGGTCTCTATGAAGTCGGTCGTGTCCGAGTCCGTCACGGACGCGCACGCTACCGGGCGGGCGCGGCCCGCGTGGCGAAGTCGCGGTACCGGTCCGGTCCCGTTTCGATCTGTGGACAGAAGCGGCGTGATCGTCGTCAGACGTGGTATGCGTGGAAGAGGAAACATACGTGTTACCCAGCCACGTCCGAGGTCATGCCTACCCGGTCAGAGTTTCTTCCCCTAACGGGCTGAACTTTTGTTGATCTCGGGTCAGTTGACCCTTCGGGCGTCCTACCCTTCAGAGGGTGAACCAATTGATGTCCCTAGAGTCCGAGGCCGACCTCCCCGGGGATGTGCTCCCCGGCGTGCTCAGCGAGGAACTGCACGCCGAACTCGTAGCCTTCCGCCGCGACCTGCACATGCACCCCGAGCTAGGCAACCAGGAGTTCCGCACCACGGCCGCGATCAAGGAACGGCTGGAGAAAGCCGGGCTGCGACCACGTGTCCTCGGGTCGGGCACCGGGCTCCTCTGTGACATCGGGCCGGCCGGGGACGGGCTGCCGATGCTCGCCCTGCGCGCCGACATCGACGCCCTGCCCATCCCGGACATGAAGACCGAGTCCCCGTACCGGTCCACCGTGCCGGACCGGGCGCACGCCTGCGGGCATGACGTGCATACGACAGTGGTGCTGGGTGCCGGACTGGTCCTCGCCGACCTGCACCGCCAGGGCAAGCTGCCGCGGCCCGTGCGGCTGCTCTTCCAGCCCGCCGAGGAGGTGCTGCCCGGCGGCGCCGCCGACGCCATCGCGGACGGGGTGCTGGACGGGGTGGGGCGGATCATCGCGGTGCACTGCGACCCCCGGGTGGACGCCGGGCGGATCGGGCTCAGGACCGGCGCCATCACCAGCGCCTGCGACCGGATCGAGGTGGCCCTGGACGGGCCCGGCGGGCACACCGCCCGGCCGCATCTGACCACCGACCTGGTCACCGCCGCCGCCCGGGTCGCCGTGGACGTGCCGGCGCTCATCGGGCGGCGCGTGGACACCCGCAGCGGCCTCGCCGTGACCTGGGGGCGGATCGAGTGCGGACACGCGCCCAACGTCATCCCGCAGCACGCCGAGCTCTCCGGGACCGTGCGCTGCCTGGACATCGAGGCGTGGCGGCAGGCGCCCGACGTGGTGTACGCGGCCGTCGAGGAGATCGCCACGCTGCACCGGGCCAAGTCCGAGATCAACTACGTGCGCGGGGTGCCGCCGGTCGTCAACGACCCGGTGATCACCGAACTGCTCCGGGAGGCGATGATCGCCCGCCGCGGTTCCGAGGCCATCGAGACGACCGAGCAGAGCCTCGGTGGCGAGGACTTCTCCTGGTACCTGGAGCACGTGCCGGGCGCGCTGGCGCGGCTCGGGGTGCGGACGCCGGGCGAGCGGACCGTGCGCGATCTGCACCAGGGCGACTTCGACGCCGACGAGCGGGCCATCACCGTGGGCGTGGAGCTGTTCACGGCCGCGGCCCTGATCGACGCGACCATGTAGTCGTACCGACGCGAGTCATATCAAACGCCGGGAGAAACGGTCCCCTTACCACCGCCGCCGACGGGCGCACCCCCACTCCCCGGTCGGGCGGTCCGCCCGGCCTCGGTCGGCGGCCGGTCCGGTCGCCTGCCTGGCCGCCGGTCGCCTGGCGTCCGGCCACCCGTCGGTCCGCCGGTCGGTCGTCGGCCGTCCGGCCGCGCCGGTCCGGTCGCCTCCCTGGCCGCCCGCCCGACCGCCGGTCTCGGACCGCCTGGTCGCCGGTCCGGCCGTCGGCCTGGCCACCCGCCCGTCCGTCCGCCGCCACGCCGGCCTGGCCGTCCGCGGCCGGCCCGTCCGCCCGCCGTCGACGCCCCCAAGCAGGCGCCTGAGGCCGACGCACCGGCGCCCGCTGCCATGCCCGCCTGGCCGCCGTTCCGGCCACTTGCCCGTCCGGCTGTCGACTTGGCCACCTGCCCGGCCCGTCTGGTCGCCCGGTCCTGTCATCCGCCTGGCCACCGCCCGTCCGGCCGCCGCCTGGCCACCGCCCGGTCCTGCCACTCGCCTGGCCACCGCCCGTCCTGCCACTCGCCTGGCCACCGCCCGTCCGGCCGCCGCCTGGCCACCGCCCGGTCCTGCCACTCGCCTGGCCACCGCCCGTCCTGCCACTCGCCTGGCCACCGCCCGTCCGGCCGCCGCCTGGCCACCGCCCGTCCGGCCGCCGTCCGGCCATCCGCCCGTCCGGCCGTCGGTCCGGCCATCCGGCCATCCGGCCATCCGGCCGTCCGGCCACTCTTCCGGTCGTCGGTTCGGCGCGGGAGCGAAGGGGTGCCCGATGGGTTCCTCTTCGCCCGCTTGTGTCACCCCGCCGTAACCGGCGGCCTCTCCCTGTAACCCGGAGTCGGCACGGTTCGATAACGGCCCGGAGAAACCCCGTTCCCCTTCCCTTCTACGCGCGTTACTGTGCGCCGAAATCGCCACCGCGGGTGGCCGGTTGAGCAGCGGGCCGGTGACGGTGCCGTGGGGACGAAGGGGTACGTGCTGTGCGTTCTGTCTCTCGGAGGACGAGGTTCTCCAAAACCGCGGTGACCGTCGCCGTCATCGCCCTCGCGGCCGCCGGATGCGGTAAGTCCAGCCAGGACAGCGGTGGGTCCACCACCAGCTCGTCCGGCAAGTACAACGGCAAGGGCATTGGCCTCGCCTACGACATCGGCGGCAAGGGCGACCAGTCCTTCAACGACGCCGCCTACGCCGGTTTCCAGAAGGCCGAGAAGGAGTTCGGCATCAGCGGCCGGGACATCGAGCCGCAGGACGGCGAGTCCGACGCCGACAAGGTCCAGCGCCTCGACACGCTGGCCAGGGCCGGATACAACCCGATCATCGGGGTCGGCTACTCCTACGCGCCCGCCGTCAAGGAAGTCGCGGCCAAGTACCCCAAGATCACCTTCGGCATCATCGACGACAACGAGGTCACGGCGAAGAACGTCGTCGACATGGTCTTCGCGGCCGAGCAGTCGTCGTACCTCGCGGGCGTGGCGGCGGCCTCCGCCACCAAGAAGGACCACATCGGCTTCATCGGCGGTGTCGACGTCCCGCTCATCCACACCTTCGAGGCGGGCTTCGACCAGGGCGCCAAGTCGGTCAACCCGAAGATCAAGATCGAGTCGCAGTACCTGACCCAGACGGCCCAGGAAGGCGGCTTCTCCAGCCCCGACAAGGGCAAGGCCGCCGCGCAGGGCCAGATCGACGCCGGCGCCGACGTCATCTACCACGCGGCCGGGCTCTCCGGCCAGGGCGTGATCGAGGCCGCCGCCACCGCCAAGATCTGGGCGATCGGCGTCGACTCCGACCAGTACCAGCAGTCCGCGCTCGCCAAGTACAAGGACTACATCCTGGGCTCCGCCCTGAAGAACGTCGGCGGTGCCGTGTACGACCTCGTGAAGTCCGTCCACGACGGCAAGCCGGAGACCGGCGTGGTCGAGGGCACCCTCAAGACCGGCGGCGTCGGTTTCGCCGACACCAACCCGAAGTACAAGGCCCTGACCAAGGTCGTCGCGGCCGTGGACAAGGCCAAGCAGGACATCATCGACGGCAAGGTGACCGTCAACACGAAGTGATGCCCCCTATATAAGCCGCAGCTCGTACGCCCCTTGCCTCCTGCAAGGGGCGTACTGCTGTCCGTGACGGTGGGCCGTGACTGTGGCCACAGCTAGATAACGGACCGGACATTGGGGGTTTTCCGTCTGGTCTACGCGCGTTACGCTGCGGCGGAACCAGCGCCTGGTTTGGGCGCTTGCACAAAGGAGTCACGTTCCATGCGCCGGTTGTCCCGTATCGCGGTTGCAGGCGTTGCAACCGCAGCCCTCGCCGTCACCGTTTCAGCGTGCGGCAGCTCTTCCAGCTCGTCCACCGGAAAGGGTGGCGCGTCCAAGGGTGTCGGTCTCGCGTACGACGTCGGCGGCAAGGGCGACCAGTCCTTCAACGACGCCGCGTACGCCGGTTTCCAGAAGGCCGACAAGGAGTTCGGCGTCACCGGCCGGGACATCGAGCCGCAGGACGGCGAGTCGGACGCGGACAAGGTGCAGCGCCTGGAGACCCTGGCCAAGTCCGGGTACAACCCGGTGATCGGCGTCGGCTTCGCCTACGCGCCCGCCGTCAAGGAGGCCGCCGCGAAGTTCCCGAAGGTCACCTTCGGCATCATCGACGACAACCAGGACCAGGCGAGCAACATCGCGGACATGGTCTTCCACGAGGAGCAGTCCTCGTACCTGGCCGGCGTCACCGCCGCGCTGTCCACCAAGTCGAACACCGTCGGCTTCATCGGCGGCGTGGACGTCCCGCTGATCCACAAGTTCGAGGCGGGCTTCGAGCAGGGCGTCAAGGACACCAAGAAGAACGTCACGGTCAAGGCCCAGTACCTGACCCAGACGGCCCAGGAGGGCGGCTTCTCCAGCCCTGACAAGGGCGAGGCCGCCGCCGAGGGCCAGATCGGCGCCGGCGCCGACGTGGTCTACGCCGCCGCCGGCCTCTCCGGCCAGGGCGTCATCAAGGCCGCCGCCGCGCACAAGGTGTGGGCGATCGGTGTCGACTCCGACCAGTACAACCAGGCCGCGCTGTCGAAGTACAAGAACTACATCCTGACCTCGGCCCTCAAGAACGTCCAGGGTGCGGTCTACGACCTGGCCAAGTCCGTCATCAAGGACAAGAAGCCGCTGTCCGGCGAGATCCGCGGCTCCCTGAGCAACGGTGCCGTCGGCCTGGCCGACTCCAACCCCGCCTTCAAGAACAACGCCACCCTCCAGGCCGCGCTCAAGAAGGCCGAGGCCGGCATCAAGGACGGCTCCATCGTGGTCAAGACCTCCTGACCCGACGGTCATGACCATGTCGTAGGCATGGCCAAAAGAACGCTGTAATGGCAGCGTTACGGCCACGGAACGGGGTGCGGGGAGGATGACTTCCCGCGCCTCTGCTGTAGACCTGAGCGATCCCGCCGAAACCCCGGGCCCCGGCCCGGGGGATCGACCGGAGTCCTCGCCGGACCCAGGGGTCACCGGCCGAGAATCCCGGGCACGGGCCTGGGTGATCGACCGAGGACCTGGGCGCGGGCTCAGGGGTGATCGACCGAGGACCTGGGCGTGAGTCCGGGTGATCGGCTGAGGATCCCGGGTGCGAGCCCGGGGAACCGGTCGGGGATCCCGGGCGCCCGGCGGGGAGTTCCTTGCGGACTCCTCGCGGTCCAACGGCAGAGCCACCCCCCGTTCGCGCGGCAGAATGCTCGGAACGGATCGAGAGTCGAAAAAGCTCGGTCAGGTCCGGGCACTATTTAAAGCAGGGGCGCTACGCGCGTAGAGCGGCCCCTTTCCCGAGGAGAGTGCGCCATCGACGCGTCCAGCAGCCCTCCGCTCACCGCAGAGACGACAGCCGCGGTCGAGCTGGCGGGGATCACCAAGCGATTCCCGGGTGTCGTAGCCAACCACGACATCCACCTGTCCGTCCGCAAGGGCACCGTCCATGCCCTCGTCGGGGAGAACGGCGCCGGCAAGTCGACCCTGATGAAGATCCTCTACGGCATGCAGAAGCCGGACGAGGGCACCATCGCGGTCGACGGCGAGCAGGTCACCTTCTCGTCCCCGGCCGACGCCATCGCGCGCGGCATCGGCATGGTCCACCAGCACTTCATGCTGGCCGACAACCTGACCGTGCTGGAGAACGTGGTGCTCGGCAGCGAGAAGCTGTACGGCATCGGCGGCAACGCCAAGAAGAAGATCCGCGAGATCTCCGACCGCTACGGCCTCGGCATCCGCCCGGACGCCCTGGTCGAGGACCTCGGCGTGGCCGACCGGCAGCGCGTGGAGATCCTCAAGGTCCTCTACCGCGGCGCCAAGACCCTGATCCTCGACGAGCCCACCGCCGTCCTGGTCCCGCAGGAGGTCGACGCGCTCTTCGACAACCTGCGCGAGCTGAAGTCCGAGGGCCTCTCGGTCATCTTCATCTCCCACAAGCTGGGCGAGGTGCTGTCCGTCGCCGACGACATCACCGTCATCCGGCGCGGTACGACCGTCGGCACCGCGATCCCCTCCGAGACCACCCCCCGCCAGCTCGCGGAGCTGATGGTCGGCAGCGAGCTGCCCACCCCGGAGACCGCCGACTCCACGGTCACCGACCGGGCCGTCATCACGGTGAAGAACCTCACCGTCTACGCCGGCGGCGGCATCGCGTCCCTCGGCGAGGTCGGCGCCCAGCCCGAGACCGCGACCGTCGGCTCGGCCGGCGCCACCGCGGGCGCCGACGTGCTCACCGAGGCCACCACCCCCGGCGCAGCCAAGCGCGTGCTCGACGACGTCACCTTCACCATCCACGCCGGTGAGGTCATGGGCATCGCCGGCGTCGAGGGCAACGGCCAGACCGAGCTGATCGACGCGCTCATCGGCACCCGGCACGCCGACTCCGGCGCGATCGAGTTCCTCGGCGAGGACATCACCGGCTGGACCACCCGCAAGCGCCGCGAGTCCGGCGTCGGCTACATCCCCGAGGACCGGCACCGCCAGGGCCTGCTCCTGGAGTCGCCGCTCTGGGAGAACCGCATCCTCGGCCACGTCACCGAGAAGCCCAACGCCAGGGGCTTCTGGCTGGACATCAAGGGTGCCCAGGCCGACACCCGCCGGATCGTCGAGGAGTACGACGTCCGCACCCCCGGCATCGACGTCACCGCCGCCTCCCTCTCCGGCGGCAACCAGCAGAAGCTGATCGTCGGCCGCGAGATGAGCCACAGCCCGAAGTTCCTGATCGCCGCCCACCCCACCCGCGGTGTGGACGTCGGCGCCCAGGCGCAGATCTGGGACCGCATCCGCGACGCCCGCCGCGAGGGCCTCGCCGTGCTGCTGATCTCCGCCGACCTCGACGAGCTGATCGGCCTGTCGGACACCCTGCGGGTGATCTACGACGGAAAGCTGGTCGCGGACGCCGACCCGGCCACCATCACGCCCGAGGAACTGGGCTCGGCCATGACAGGTGCCGCCACCGGCCACCTGGAGCATCACGATTCCGACGGTGTGTCCGGGGAGGACCAGGACCGATGAAGAAGTTCGACAAGGAGCGGGTGCTCCTCGCGGTGGCCGGCCCGGTCATCGCGCTCGTCCTGGCGATCGCCCTGACGTCGATCGTGCTGCTGGCCTCGAACCGCAACCCGTTCGAGCCGTACGTGCTGATGCTCCAGCAGCTGCCGTACTCGGACATCCAGGTCCTGATCATCAACCAGGCGGCGATGTACTAC